>JACCZV010000296.1 GCA_013695775.1 Chitinophagales bacterium
TTAAGAAGCCATGAAATACTCAGCCATAAGCTTATAGTAAAGATGATCATTACAACAAACCAAGCATACTGATCGATTGAGCCAATTTGTACATATTGTACAATATTCGATGTATTAACCAGGGGAATGTTTGATCGCCCCATTATCGAGAGATTCACAGAATAGAGGGATGTCATTACAAGAATTCCTGCAAGAAGAGGTTGAATATTAAAACGTGTATGAATCATGCCCGTTGCATATCCTGCCAACGCTCCGGCAATTATCGTTGCCAATAATGTTATGGGGATTGGCAGATGACGGGAAAGGAGTGCAGCGGTTACAGATGCTCCAAGAGTAAAGCTGCCGTCAGTTGTTATATCCGGAATGTCAAAAATTCTCAGGGTAAGGAAAATTCCCAATCCCATTCCGCAGTAAGCCAGGCCAAGCAATACAGCGGATAAGTAGAAATCCATTATTGTAAAGAGACGAAAGGTGAGCTGAATTCTATATTGAATTTCTCTGCAACTGCCGGGTTATAAATTCGTTTTCTTGTTTGCACTAATTGCGGTTGCAACCCCTTTGTTGTGCCTTGAATTAAAAATTGCGCCGCTTGCGCCCCTGATTGATAACCCCACTGATAAATATCAGCACCATAAGCAGCTATAGCACCGCGTTTTACTAAACCTGCTTCAGAGGTAAAAATTGGGACGCCCTTATCATTACAGCTTTTTACAATTGTTTCGAATGATGCAAAAATAGTATTGTCGGGCATGGCAAAAAATACGTCAATATCTTTATTAAGCAAGGAGCTTAACACAAGTTGTGTTTCGGATGAATTGTTTACAGGTAAGGATATCAGAATAAGCCCCAATCCTTTACACTGATTGGTGATTTCATCAAGTGCTGCACGCGACTGTGGTTCCGCCTGGTTATAGACAGTACCTATTGTTTTCACTTTTGGCATTACCTGTTTTATCAATACAACAGAGGTATCTATATAGCTGAGGTTTTCATATACTCCAAATAGGTTTTTAGGTGGGTTGCCTGCTTCATCAGTAAGCTGGGCCATCTGTGGACTGGGCGCAACCATCATAAAAATGGGGATGTCCTTTGTTTTTTGCGCAGCCGTTATAGTGGCAAGTGTGGCATTCGTTGCGATGAGCGTTACTTTTTCGGAAACAAAATAGTCGGCACCCTGCGTGAGTGTTGGGATATCACCCTGCGCATTCCTATAGATTACTTTTATAGTGTGGTTTTCTTCACTGTATCCATGGTTCTTCAATGCGTCAAAGAAACCTTTTTTTGCCTCTTCAATGGTCTCATCCTGAAAAGCGTCGAGAAAGGCAATGACCGGCAATTTGAATTTTCCAGACTTAGTTTTATTCGAACAGGAGAGAGAACAACAAATGATAATTAAAATCACAATTTTATTCATGGTCTTCTTCTTTCCGACAGAACAAATATAAAAGTTTGATGAAACGAACGATTGCGGAAAAAGTCAAATTGCTTGCGCCATTGCTGTTAATTTTTCATGCAGAGTTAATACTTGTGGAATTATAGGTTGTTCGTCATTATTATTTATGATGAAATCTGCAAGCCTGATTTTCTCTTCTTGCGGCCATTGATTTTGCATTCTGAGTAATACCTGTTCTTCAGTGATGCCATCACGACCTTGTATGCGCCTGATTCGAAGATCCATATGTGCTGCAACTACAATTACTTTATTTAGATCTTTTTCTATGCCGGTTTCAAAAATCAGAGCCGCCTCTTTTATGATGTAAGGAACATCACGCTGTTGATATAACCAAGATTTGAAGCGGCGATTTACTGCAGGGTGCATGATAGCATTGAAGGATTTCAGAGTTTCCTTATTATTAAATACGATATGTGCGATTTTTTTTCTGTCGGCTACTTCATCAAGGTAGACGTTCACGCCAAGAAGCTTCATAACCTCCAATTTCACGATGGGATCTGACAGCAATTGCTTTGATTCTTCATCTGCGTAGAACACGGGGATGCCTAAGATTTCGAATACACGACAAACTGTGCTTTTTCCTGCTCCAATACCACCTGTAACGCCAATATGTAGCATAGCTTTAATTTACATTATCGGCTCTAAGTGAGCGCATCAGACTCTTGCGGGCTTTAGGAGAAAATAGTTTGCACTTAACATGACTCTGCGAGGTCTCAGGTTTTTGTCTAAATATAAATCGTAGGCATAGTGATGAATCCGTTAAATGACTCTTTCGATAAACTCAGGGCAGGTTCTTCACGACGATAGCGCTGAATGCTTTACTTTTGAGTCTGCGGCTGATTTTGGATGGCACGCGTGTATTCCATTGAAATGCCACTGCGCTCCATCATCACTTTTGTATTCGTGTCAATCTCTACCTCAAGTGTTCCATTTTCATTGATACGTGTGATGCGACCATGAATGCCGGCGACCGTTATAATCTTATCACCCTTTTGAAGCGTCTCTAAGAAATTCTTCTGATCCTTTGCTTTCTTAGTCTGCGGACGTATCATAAAAAAATACATAACTGCAAACAAAGCAAGCAGGAAAACAAGATTCATGTAACCCGGGCTACCGCTATCGCCCGAAGCGGGAGACATTAAAAAAATGTATGTAAAATTCATTAGAAATATAATTTAAATCATTCTTTAAAAACAACACCTAAAATCTTCAATGTTGTATTATTAGGGTAAGTATTCGCTGTAACCACAACCCCTTTGCTAAATTCTCCGGGCCTTCCCTTACTGTCGTATTGAACTTTTATGCTGCTGCTTTCCCCCGGTTGAATAATGTTTTTAGGCCATTCAGGGGTAGTGCAACCGCATGAAGCTTTTACGTTTGAAATCAGCAAAGGTGCTTTGCCATTGTTGGTAAATTGGAAATTGTATATCACCTTGTCACCTTCAATCATTTTCCCGAAATCATGCTCCATTGTTTCGAAGCTCATCACAGGAAATTTCTTTCCTGTGGTATCACCAGTAAGTGTAGCCGGATTTTGAACAAGATTCCCATTAATTTCCTCTCTGTTACCACTTGTCTGGTTGCAACCAAGACCAAGTAGATAGAACGCGACAAAAAATAAAATTAATTCCCTCACCAATTGAATGTTGTAGCGGCAAAGTTATAAAATGAAGGCAGGATTAAAAACCGAAGGGTATGGCCTACTTTAATAGATCGGGCCGGCGTTCTGCTGTGCGTTCTATGGCGCGATCGTGCCTCCATTGACTGATTTTTTTTTCATCCCCGGTAAGTATTATTGAAGGCACCTTCAACCCATTAAAATCTTCGGGCCGGGTATAAACCGGCGGAGCCAGCAAATCATCCTGAAACGAGTCGAACAATGCGGATGATTCATCATTTAAAACACCGGGTATCAGCCTGCCGATGGCATCAACCAAAACCGCTGCGGGCAATTCGCCACCACTCAGCACATAGTTGCCAATTGAAATCTCCTGCGTTATGAAATGGTCTCTTACCCGCTGATCGACTCCTTTATAATGCCCGCAAAGAATGATGATATTTTTGCTCATCGATAATTTATTGGCAGTGGGTTGATCGAGCAATAGTCCATCTGGAGTCATATATATCACCTGATCGTAATCTCGTTCAGATTTCAGTTGTTCTATGCACCGTGCAATCGGCTCAATCATCATCACCATGCCAGCTCCGCCACCAAATTGGTAATCATCAACCTGCCTGTGCTTATGAGAGGTGTAATCGCGAAGGTTATGAATTACTACTTCAAGCAGTCCCCTTTCATGGGCCCGCTTTAATATAGAATTATCAAAAGGTCCCCGTAAAAGATCAGGTAACAAAGTAATGAGGTCTATTCTCATACAACGTTCATATTCTTTGCTTACAACTACCAAAGTAATTAATCAATTCTGTTAAGAGTAAAAACCTTAGAGCTATCGTTGAATTCCAAACTGTGAAGTAATCTCAACTCCCGAGGTAAATTTCGAGCAGTCCGGCGGGCAGCAGCACTTCTATGTTTTTCTCTTTCTTATTAATTTTCCTAATCACCTCGGCATTCCATGGGAAAAGAATTTCTTTTCCCTTATGGTTGAAATGCCCGACATCATGATTTGGTAATTCAGTAACGTTTTCTAAGTCACCAAGATAACCAAGTTGTTCATCAGTAATTTTGAATCCGATAAAATCCGCGAGAGATTGATAGGGCTTTATTTTTTTCAGGATGATAGGATCAATATAAATATCCTTCCCTATGAGAAGATCTGCACTGGTCTTGTCCGGAACCTCTTCAAAATGAAACATGCAATGGCCGGACTCATTGATATCTGCTTCATCAATAAAATAGGGGAGATGGGCGTTTTTTGAAAGTAGCAAGAGTACATTTAACTTTTTGAGGCGCGATATAATTTGTGGTTCAATAAAAGCACGAATATGCCCCTTCAATCCAAAGGTTTTATTTAGCCGTCCAACTTTTAGAAATGCTTTATTTTCCATTTCATAATTGGAATAAAATTACATTTTGAATAAAGGTAATAAGGGAGTTTCGCGATAGGAGTAAATCCAGGAAACTGATACTAGTCCTTTACGAAGATTGGGTAAGACGTAAGAGTTAAGAAGAACAACCGCAATAACCTTTATGATGAGGATTATGCAGATGGTGCAGGAGTGGTAGCAGCACCCTTCTTAGTTTTCTTTTTCTTAACCCCGCTGCGGCCCTTTTCTTTCGCATCCATGATGGCGTTGCTATGGCTATCTTCCCATTGAACCATTTTTTGATCCGCCATATCCTGATCGAAAATTCCTTTTTTTACACCGCGTAGCAAATGCTTTCGGTAGAGAACACCCTTAAAGGAAAGAATCTTGTGGAGAGTATCAGTTGGCTGTGCACCTTTTTGCAACCAATCCAGTGCTTTTTCTTTATTTAAATTGATGGTTGCGGGAATGGTGGTAGGATCGTAAGACCCAATTGATTCAATAAAGCGACCGTCTCGTGGTGAGCGTGAATCGGCGATGATGATGTGATAGAAGGGACTTTTCTTTCTGCCCATCCTTTGTAATCTGATTTTTACAGCCATTGTACTTTAGAAAAAGTTTTATGGGTTTATGAAAATTCTAAAAAAATTCTTTAGAGGCCCGCAAAGATAACCCGAAAATTTAGTTATCCAGCAGCGTGCCTACTCGGATAGTGAAAATGCCTTCCTAATTGTTCTTCTCAGCCATCAGATATGCCTTTATGAAATCGTCAATGTTTCCATCTAATACTGCCTGAGGATTGCTTGTCTCATAGCCTGTGCGTGTATCCTTAACCAATTTGTAAGGATGAAGCACGTAGTTTCTGATCTGCGAGCCCCATTCAATTTTCTTTTTTCCCGCCTCTATCTTATCACGGGCCTCATTTCTGCGGCGCACCTCTTCCTCGTAGAGTTTAGATTTTAGCATCTTGAGCGCCTTATCTTTATTGGCGCCTTGTTGCCGCTCCTCCTGACATGCTATTATGATTCCTGAAGGTTTATGATATAGGCGCACTGCAGTTTCCACCTTGTTTACATTCTGGCCTCCAGCCCCGCCCGACCTAAAGGTTTCCCATGTAACGTCACTCAGGTTTACTTCAATTTTAATAGTATCATCTACCAATGGATAAACAAATACAGAGGCAAAAGAAGTATGTCGTCGTGCATTCGAATCGAAAGGAGAAATCCGTACGAGCCTGTGCACCCCCGACTCTGATTTCAGATAGCCATAAGCAAAGTCACCTTCAAACTCAATGGAACATGATTTTACTCCGGCAACATCCCCATATTGCACATCAAGCTCATGCAGCTTATATCCGTTTTTTTCACCCCACATAATGTACATTCGCATAAGCATGCTGGCCCAGTCGCAGCTCTCTGTTCCTCCAGCTCCTGCATTAATTTCCAGCACTGCGCCTAGGCGATCTTCTTCAGATGTGAATGTTGATTTGAACTCCAGATTCTCTAAATCGGTGAGACATTCCTGTAATTGGATATTGAGCTCTTCTTCGGAACCTTCTCCGTCCTGGTAGAAATCATAGAGGATCTCTGTTTCTTCCAGTTTTGATTTTATATTATTAAAAGAATTTACCCACTGCTTGTTGGCCTGAACCTGCTTCATGATCCCTTCTGCTTTTTTAGGATTGTTCCAGAAATCTGAACTCGAAGAAAGTTGTTCGTCTTGTTTTATTTTCTCAACCCGGTTATCTACGTCAAAGAAACCTCCTCAGGGCCTCAAGGCGGCTCTTTATATCTTTTAGTTGATCTGCTATCATATGGGTCAAAGGTATTATTAAGGTTAGAATTATTATTTGCTTTAAGATAGCCCAATAAAAAACGGAGGCGACAAGCGTCTCCGTTTCATTGTTTAGGCTTGCCTTACTTAGTTCTGAATCATCAATTTCTCCATCTTTTTATTCTTTCCACACATCAGTTCAACAAAGTACATCCCGGGAGAATATTTTTCAGTATCCAGGGTAAATTGCTGTATTGCAGTATAGCCTTGTCCAAGATTGATTCGCTGAAGAGTTTTACCTTGAAGATCGGAAATTTTAAGCAACACGGATTCAGTTGATGGGGATGAATAGCTGATGGAGGTAATATCAGAGGCCGGGTTAGGATGAATGCCAAGTTGTAACGCATTAACCGCAAGGTTTGAGAGCCCTGTTGGAAATCCTGCTGCAATAATGGTGGCATTGATCATCGGATCGTAATCAGGACGAAAGCGGTACACTCCCCATCCATTCCCAAAAACCTCAAAACTCCTATTGCTTACAGGGGCTCCTGTATTGCCAAGCGTGATCCCTGTTCCCTGCATGTCCCAGGAAACATAAAATCCACCGCTGGTAATAACTACCGGATTGGGTAATTCAATATCTGTCCAGCTCCCTATATTAATATCGCTTGCTGACAGATAAACGGAATCATACTTAGTAAAAGGTAAACCATTCACGCCATCATCATCATAGACTCGTCCCGACATACCTGCAAGAGAGTAATTAGAGGATACCCAATAATGGATCTTTGTAAGGGTTACTGGATAAAATGGTGGAATAAAATAAGTACCTACTCCACCTTCCTCACCGACCCAGTTGACAGAAAAGATGCTGTTTTCATCATCATTATAGCTCAGCAGTATCTCCGATTGTGTAGTATCGAGGGCAACAATCTCCTGGATTTTGTTATTATTTGAGCTCACATCGTCGCCCGGTAGTTGAGTATTAGATGAAAATATATAGGTGCCGGTTACTGAGGGATCTAATTGATCAGCGAATGTGAGAAGCTGCGATTCTGAGGGCTGAAGGCTATCTACAAATACAAATTCACTAATCACCTGTGTGCCCATCGGATCTTTTACTGTGGCCTGAACATTAAACTGCCCTGTTGGGATGTTTCCGCCATTTTTTACCAATGAAGTAAGGTTGTGGGGTGTCCCACTATTGCCGACAAGAAATATCGCACCAGTTTCAGGGTTATCATTGTATTCTATAAATGCATCTGAAACTTCAAGGGTGGGATTGGAGGGAGGGTAAAATTTTATTGCTGAATTTGCGGGTGGACTTTGATATGTAAATGTATTATAAAAGAGTCCTATGGCTCCAGAATAATTCTCAATGCCTACTGCACTAGCGCCCGAATTCGGAGAAACAGGGGTAACGACCTTATATTGAAAAGTAATCGAACTATCTACTGCGCTTAGAATGATTTGAAAGGTATTGTTCCCCGATTGTCCATTTATGTTCGTATCAAAGTAAGGAACATTTATGTAGCTAACTATAAGCGTGTCTTTAGCACCATTTACCCAATAATAACACGCTGCTGAGTCGTTGGTGCCGGCAAAGGTGAGGTCATTTAGGAATGCTCCTATAAAGTCATTAGGCGGAGTAGTGAGAGGCGAAAAAGGAAATGGAGCGGCGAGATTGCCATTTTGAAAACTGATGTAACCATTTGAGCCCACATAAAATTCGTTTACGGTGTACCAGTAAAAGGTAAAATCAAAATTCATCTGAAAAGGCCCGCGGATGTTGTCATCCTCAAGCAACTTTACCTCAATTCCGGCTTCGGCTTCAATATCTATCCAATTATATTCAGGGCCGTCCGGTTCATTGCTGTCTTTCCATATATAACCCCATTGATCCGGTCCGCCCTGGCCTGCAAAAAGGAAAAAAGGAACAAAGGAAACAAGTATTATTGTAAAGATTTTTTTCATACCATTAATTTTAGATGGTTCTTTTTGAGATGGAAAGTTAAAGGTTGTATGTGGAATGAAAAAGTCTTTGGTAAAATATCTTTAGTGAATGTGAGCCTCCCTATATAATTTGATAGCGCTTCGATATTAATAGTTTATTGACTATTATGGAAACTAATCTCTTCTAATCATGTTAAAATAAGCTAATTTTGGCATTGTCTCAGATATGAAAAAAGCTGTCTCCATATTATTACTGCTGATCTTTCTTTTTTCAACCGTTGGTGTTATTGCCAGCTCATATCGGTGTAATATGAAGAAGGCAGCTACATGCTGCACCAATACAAATAAAAGCTGCTGTAAAAAAGAGGTGAAGCTTTTTAAGATAAGTGACGAATTCGTCTCTTCTTCGCTTCAAAACCTTATTAAAATAAATATTGTTTTCACTTTCGGGAGAACATTAATTTATAATATTTATGAGCTTCCATTATTAGTTCCCTTTTATAGTCTTTGCACCACTCATGCTCCACCGGGCATGCCATATTCGATTCTATCTTTTATTCAATCGTTTCTTATTTGATTTTTAGGAAAGCAATAGGTGAGCACAGTGCAGCTCAAATTATTTTTCTTAAAAAATCAAATTAGTCATGATCTACCGTATCTTATCTTTTCAATTTCTTCTTTTTTTATCTCCTTTTATTGCTAAGTCACAGCATGTAATGGGAACCGTATTTGAACGCACTGCCGGCAACAAAGAGGTGCCATTGGCAGATGCAAATGTATTTTTTCAGGGTACTACTGTAGGTACTACTACCGATGAGACAGGGATGTTTCATCTCGATAAGCCGGAACCGTCTTCTGAATGGCTTGTAATATCATATATGGGGTATCAAAATGATACGGTTAAAGTAGAGGGACATGATCTTAAAGTAGTCTTAGGCAAGACCATTCTTTTAAAGGAGGTTGAGGTATCCGGCGTTATGGCTGACTCATACATTTCTTCGCTGAACACCCAAAAGACAGAGATCATTTCCCAGGGTGAATTACAGAACAATGCATGCTGTAATCTATCCGAGAGCTTTGAGTCTAACCCTACGGTAGATGTCTCTTTTTCCGATGCAGTTACTGGTGCCCGACAAATTCAGATGCTTGGCCTGGCTGGCAAATACGCGCAGATATTGACAGATGTATTGCCTACGGTGAGGGGTTTGTCTACCTATGGATTAAATTATATTCCGGGGCCGTGGATTCAATCCATTCACCTGAACAAAGGCTCTGGCAGTGTTACAAATGGATACGAATCAATTACCGGGCAGATTGATGTGGAGCTTATGAAGCCGGAAGCCAGCCCTAAACTGTTTGTCAACTTGTATGGAAACTCTGAACAGCGATTAGAGGGGAATATAAATTCTGCGCAAAAGCTGAATGATAATTGGTACCATATGACTCTGCTTCATGGTGATATGCTCGAGAAACCCATGGATGGCAACAATGATAACTTCTTAGATCTTCCGGTGAATAAGACTGTTTCACTGATGGACCGATGGAAATATGATTCCAGGAACAGGATGGAAGCCATGTTTGGATTTAAAGTTTTGCATGATGAGAGAATAGGGGGCTCAATAGATTTTGATGAAGAGACGGATAAGTTTACAACCAACAATTACGGGCTAGGTATTAATACAGACAGGATCGAAGTTTTCACCAAAACCAGCTATGGCTTTCCGTTAAAGCCATTTCAGAGCATCGGGTTGCAGGTCTCCGGAATCTATCACAATCAGGATGCATTCTATGGTTTGCGCGCTTATTCAGGAGAAGAAAAAAATCTATACGCAAATCTTATCTTTCAATCCATAATTTCCAATTCTCAGCATAAATTCAAAACCGGTATCAACTATAATTATGATGAATATGAGGAAAATTTTGACAGCCTTCAATTAATGCGTACAGAATCTGTGCCCGGTGCATTCCTTGAATATACTTACGACAATTTGGAAAGGCTGAGTCTTGTTGCAGGCTTAAGGACCGATCTTCACAACCTTTACGGTCCTATAGTAACCCCGCGACTTCATTTAAAATACAGCCTTGGCAACACCTCTGTGATACGTGCCTCTGCAGGAAGTGGGTTTCATGTAGCAAACATTTTTGCGGAAAACCCTGCCTATCTCGCAAGCTCCAGAGAATGGGTGATAGCAGAACCATTGCAACCCGAACGTGCATGGAACTATGGGATAAATTTTACTCAGAAATTTTACACAGGGCCTAAAGAGGGAACCTTTAGCATTGATCTTTATCGGACTGATTTCACAAGCCAGGTGATCGTTGATGCAGACAATGATCCCACCAAAGTATTTTTTTACAACCTAAAAGGTAAATCATATTCTAACAGTGCGCAGATAGATTTAGGTTATGAATGGTTTACCGGATTCACCACCCGCATTGCTTACAAATTATATGATGTGAAACAAACATATAACGGAGAATTGAGGGATGTTCCATTGGTTCCAAAGCAGAGGGCATTGCTTACCCTTACCTATAAGACGCCGGATAAACATTGGGAATTTAGCTCAACCACTCAGTGGATCGGGGAACAGCGATTGCCTGATACACAGCTAAATCCTGAAGTTTACCAGTCACTTAGTGCATCACCGGATTATTTCAGGCAACTGGCTCAGGTTACATACATCATCAGGAACTGGGAATTTTATCTGGGTGGGGAAAATCTCACCAATTTTACCCAGGAAGATTCGCTGATCTCTGCTGAAGATCCGTTTGGCCCTTATTTCGATACCTCGATGATTTGGGGGCCCATAACAGGACGTATGTTCTATACAGGATTACGCTTTACTTTAAAATGAGAGATTCTTAGAATGATAAAAACCAGGGAGTTGGTTGCGCTATTGATTCCGCAGTAAATAACAAAAGCATAGAGAGGATAATTAGAACTTGCTTTTTCATGATTTTGATTTTGTTAAAGGGGAACTGATTAGTTAAACAATAATTTTTTTATTATGGACTTCTGCTTTGTTCTGAGATATGCTATGTAAACACCATTGTTGAAGAAAGAAACATTCAACTGTTTTGCACCAGATACTTCAGTACGGAGCATTACCTGACCCGCAATGTTAACCAGTACAGCTCAGCTTTTTCTGATGTATGCAAAAACAGAGATTGTGAATTCTCATCGAACTCAATACTAAATTCTTCTTTGAGTGTAGGCTCGCTTCCTGTGGTGCAATCTTTATTAATGCAGGTAATATTTACACTATCAATAAAATAATATGCCTGTCCAAACGGGCCTAAAGGAGCATTCATTACCAGTGTATCCGTATTCGCATCGTCGAAAAAATTCCCAACATAAACATGTGTATAGGCAGAATCTGGAACATACTCCCAATGCAGCAACACCCAATTGAGTGTGTCAGTGACAATTGAATCTACATAAAGTTGAGCATAATTGTTTATTGAAGGTGGATATGAT
>JACCZV010000055.1 GCA_013695775.1 Chitinophagales bacterium
ACGGTTACTGGCTGGCCTTAGTCTTATTTGCATTTGCAGGCGCCACTAATTTATTGCGATACATAGATAAGAGACAGGAAGAATTAAGAACATCAGATAAACATTTGAATATATCGGATCGGCATTAAGGTTCAGGTTTTGCTTTTATAGTGTTTGGAAATATAATCAATAACCTCCTTTTGAGTTAACACCGCAAAGTCTATATAACGGAGGTGAACATCAATGACTTCTTCAACAGCTTTGTCGGTTAGCTCCTTATTATCCCAGGAATTTAGATGCTCGATTACTGTTGCAAGGCATCCTTTTTTGTAAGAGATCTGACCAATCACATGAACAAGTGTATTTCGTACCCTTGCGGTTTTTTCGTGCTGCAACTCCTTTAGCATAGGCAGAATGTCTTGCGGATGGGTGCGACCACGAAGTTCAATGCCATGACAGATCTCTCTGCGAACTTCTTTATCGGGATGATGAAGATATTTTTTAGCCCATTTCAATACATCCCTGGGGTTTCTTGCTCCCATTTTTTTAATAGAGCCTATAACTGCATTTCTGACAGAAGAGTTTGCATCAAAAAGCCCTTTGTCAAATAAGTGCTCCACAGCAGGGAAGTCTTTAATGCCTAATTCACCCGCAGCATTAATTACAGTCTGGCGAATTTTAAAATCCTTACCTGTTATAAGTTTATCGAGATATGAAATTATTTTCTTTTGAATCTTTTGGTTATCATGATAAATTTTTCCAAAAGACTGGTAAGCCGATTTTCTGATGTATGTATCTTCATCAGAGAAATAGTCAGCAATTTTTATTAGGCTATTTTGTTGTATTTCAGAAAAAATTGTTTTAAGAATTTCATCAACCAGGTTTGATCGTTGTTCTTTGGAAAGATCATAAAAGCTCATTATTTAACAGGTTGTTTGAAACAATAGTTAATATGTTTTTTGATGCAAAGAATGGAAGTTAAAAAATTTTAGAAAATCACTCAGCACTTTTTACTATCATAATAAAAGATGGGTTGAGCTTAATTCTTTATTTATCACTTTTCTTTAGAAGAACTTAGCGAAGCGATCTCATGAGCACCATTAAAAATATTGAATGGGAATAAAAGTAACCAAAAGAATCGCGATTGCCAAACGGCTCCGCCAGGCAATCGCAGGCTCGCGTACAGATTCGAATGTAATAAGTACGTCGACCAAAATTTATTAGTAATAAATCACAAATTATTCTTCGAAGGTTAACCGGAGTATTGCTGAAGAAGTACAATATTATTTAGCAATCGACTACGTTACCCTCCTTAATTCAAGCCTATTATTTTGCAGCCATCTCAGCCAATTTATTAACTGTTTTCCAGTTGCGTGTAGTAGCAGAAACTTTAAGCTTATTTTCGAAGAACATGTTAGACAATTTCGTTTCTCCGTAGCGGTCAGGGCAGTATAAAAATACCTCCTGGTCTATTATGATGAATTTATCCGGTGGATAATCAAATTGAACAATGCTTATTAATTTTTCTTTTTCCGGTGTTTCAGAGGAAAAGTAACGTGCAGTTTATCAATGTCAATATTACTGTCTTTAAGAAATGGATTATTAGATATTATGTTTTCAATTTCTGAGGTGCTTCTAACAATTAAAGGCACGTTGAAGTTATATTTTTTGAATATTGACTGCTCAATCTTTTTAGCGAGATTTTGATTTGATTCTTTTTTATCTGTTTTGAATATAACGTTCCCACTTTGAATATAAGTCACTACACCTTTAAATTTCAAGGTTTCATACAATGCTTTTAGGTCGGCCATTAAAATTTTCTTTTGCCCGCTTACATTGATGCCTCTCAATAATGAAATGTAAGTTTCCATTGGTTTAGCAGCTGTCTTCAATATTATTAAATAAATATTTTTATTGAGAAGAATAGCTCTGGCGCTTCTTTTATTTTCTAAAGTTTAGGAATACACAGGAGTAGCATAGAGATCGAAAGCTTCAGCACCGTTAATATTTACCATGTAGAATTCACCCACCTGCAGGCTCCCAGTACTTGCATCAATCAATACTTCGTTATCCACTTCCGGCGAATCATATTCAGTTCTGCCAACAAAATAATTTCCCTCTCTTCTATCAATCAAAACTTTTAACGTCTTTCCAACTTTCTCCTGGTTCAGTGCAATAGATATTCGCTCCTGGGCAGCCATCACCCTGGCGGCACGTTCGTGTTTTATTTTTTCCGGAATGGCATCCCTCATTTTATATGCAGATGTATTTTCTTCATGCGAATAGGTAAACACTCCTACACGATCAAACTGCATTCTTTCAAGGAAGCTTATCAATTCATCCACATCATCCTCTGTTTCGCCTGGGAATCCGACAAGCATGGTGGTGCGCAACCCGATGGCTGGTATTTTTTTCCTGATAGTTTCAATTAAATCTTCGATTTCTTCTTTAGATATCTGACGCTTCATCCGTCTAAGCATGTTGTTGCTTACGTGCTGCAACGGCATGTCGAGATAATTACAGATATTCTTCTTTTCAGAAATCACATCCAATATATCTGTAGGAAATTTGCTTGGATAAGCATAATGCAAACGAATCCATCCCAACCCATCTATAGAGGAAAGCGACATAAGAAGTTGCGCCAACTTCCTTTCCTTATAAATATCTAATCCATAGTAAGTAGATTCCTGAGCGATCAGCATGATTTCCTTCACTCCTCTTTTCACCAGTGTCTGTGCTTCGGCAACAACCACTTCAAGCGGCTTTGAAACATGTTTACCTCTCATTAACGGAATCGCACAGAAAGAACAAGTTCTGTTGCAACCCTCTGATATTTTCAGATAAGCATAATGTTGAGGGGTTATAAAAAATCTTTCACCCAACAATTCATCTTTATAATTTGCACCGAGCTTATGCAGCAAAGACGGCAGCTCCATCGTTCCGAAATAGGCATCCACTTCAGGAATTTCTTCTTCCAATTGACTTTTATACCGCTCACTCAAACATCCTGTCACATAAAGTTTATCAATGACTCCCTCATTTTTTATAGAGGCATATTCTAAAATTGTATTTATTGATTCCTCTTTCGCGCGGTCAATAAATCCGCATGTATTGATAATGACAATCTCACTGTCGTTCTTTTCTCTTTCATGAGAAACTCTGAAGTCATTCGCTTTTAACTGGCCCATCAATACCTCCGAATCCACCATGTTTTTCGAACAGCCGAGGGTGATCACATTGATTTTAGGCCTGTACGGTTTCGTTCGCATGAATGAATTTCTTAACTGCCTTCAAAAAGAGAGTCTACGAATTCCTTTTTATTGAAGACTTGCAACTGATGAATTTTTTCTCCGACACCGATGTATTTAACTGGAATTTTGAAGATATCAGCAATGCCAATAACCACCCCACCTTTTGCTGTGCCATCTAATTTCGTCAATGCAATGGCTGTAACATCGGTTGCCGCTGTAAATTGCTTGGCTTGTTCAATTGCATTTTGACCTGTAGAGGCATCGAGCACAAGCAACACTTCATGCGGTGCATCAGGAAGAACTTTCTGCATCACACGCTTTATCTTGGTCAGCTCATTCATCAGATTCACCTTGTTGTGAAGCCGACCCGCCGTGTCAAGAATTACAACATTGGAGTTACGGGATACACCTGACTGCACGGTATCAAAGGCAACAGCAGCAGGATCGGCTCCGGAGACATGTTTGATGATAGGAACGCCTGCACGATCGCTCCAAATAACAAGCTGATCTACTGCTGCGGCACGAAAGGTGTCGGCTGCTCCAAGCAGAACATTCTTCCCCCGCTGTTTAAACTGGTGGGCAAGCTTGCCAATGGTTGTTGTTTTACCCACACCATTCACTCCTACCACCATGATCACAAATGGATGTTTATCCTCGGGAATGATAAAATCCTGAGCTTCTTCGCCGGAGTTTTCGCCAAGAAGTTGAATGATCTCTTCTTTTAATATCCGGTTTAAATCTGAAGTATTTAAATATTTATCACGTGCTACACGATCTTCAAGCCGTTTGATGATCTTTACAGTTGTATCAACACCCACATCAGAGGCGATCAATGCATCTTCCACGTCATCCAGCGCCTCGTCGTCAACTTTTGATTTACCTGCTACCGCTTTCGCAATTCTGGAGAAAAAACCCTCCTTTGTTTTTTCCAGACCCTTGTTTAGGTCCTCTTTTTTTTCCTTACTGAAAAACTTGAATAATGCCATTATGGTACAATATTTTGCTTATTAGCATATCTGCTGTTGACGTAGAAGAATAATACCAAACATTTTGTATAATGAGACATTAAGAATTTTTTACTTCAGATAACAAAAAAAGCTTCTCCCTTGTAGAGAGAAGCTCCAAGATCTTATTCACTGATTTCTATTGACCAGGATTAGCAATGAACTCTTTCACCTTATCTTTATGTATGATTTTTTCTTTAAAAACGTAGGCCCCTGTTTTAGGCGACCGCTCAGAGACGATTACCCGCACGAAGGCTTTGGAAGCAGCCGATTGAGCAGCATCTTTTACCACCTTTGCATTTTTGGAAGTTTTACCTGCATCTTTTGCCATGGTGAGGATTATTTAATTTCTTTATGAATAGTATATTTCTTTAAGGTCGGATTAAATTTTTTCAACTCAAGCCTGTTTGGCGTGTTCTTCTTGTTCTTTGTTGAAACATAACGTGAAGTGCCGGGCATGCCACTCGTCTTGTGCTCTGTACATTCGAGAATCACCTGTACCCTGTTTTCCTTTTTTGCCATGATTTTAAGCTTTTCTCTTTAAACTGCGATGGATTTTCCTTTTGCCTTCATCTCCTTCAGAACAGCAGAAATTCCCTTTTTGTTTATTGTACGAATGGCGCTGGTAGAGATTTTTAATTCAACCCAGCGATTTTCTTCCGGAATAAAGAATCTTTTCTTCTGAAGATTGGGCATAAACCTGCGGTTGGATTTAATGTTAGAGTGAGATACTTTATGCCCCGACATCGACTTCTTCCCGGTAACTTCACAAACTTTCGACATAACTATAAAATTGAAAATGGACGGCAAAGATAATATAACTTTCCTTTTGGCAAAGCAGTATCTCCCGCTTCGCTCTCCCTGACTTCAAATATTGCTTATTTCATCTCGGAATGATTGATATTGCTTCTCTCTGTTTAAAGATGCATCTTTCCCTTTTTCTCCAGTAGCTGTTCTTTTGTCTCCACGTGCTCCGGATCAGGAACGCAACAATCAACAGGGCAAACCGCCGCACACTGGGGCTCTTCGTGAAACCCCACACACTCCGTACATTTATTCGGAACGATATAGTAAATGTCGTCGGAAATAGGCGGGAAACGCTGATCTGCATCTACCATGGTTCCATCCAGCAGGGTCACTGGGCCTTTGATTGTTGTTCCGTCGGCAACCGCCCATTCTGCTCCTCCCTCATAAATTGCATTATTCGGACATTCAGGTTCACATGCGCCACAGTTAATGCATTCTTCAGTGATTCGAATTGCCATAGTTCTTAGTTTTGCGTCGCTTCAAAATTAGAAAAGAAACCAGTGATTAAACAGGCAATTGATTTAATGTTGCTAATATTCTGATACAAGTAGTTTATTCTATTTTGAAGAAAAGTAAAAAAATGAGACCAGAGCCGGTTAGGATTCGGGAAATGAAATCAATGAACCTTCAAAACACAATAACCACGCTGCATGAATTAGGTGAACTGATGAATCCTGAACGACCCGACGTGCAGGCCATTGCTGATCGTGCATACCAGCATAACAAATGGTTTACCTCCGAGAATGTATTTCTAATGCTTAACAACATCCGACTCAACTTTCTTCATCCGGAAAAATTGCAGAGATGGCTGTCTGACTATTCTTTTGAGGAACCTCAACCCCAAAAAACTGTAGGTATTGTTATGGCCGGCAATATACCGCTCGTGGGGTTTCATGATTTGATCTGTGTAATGGTTGCAGGTCATAAGGCGCTGATAAAGCTTTCTTCAAAGGATGACATTTTGTTGCCGTGGGTGCTTAAAAAATTATTGAGCATTGATGAATCGTGGAAGCATTCGATAGCTATTGCGGAAATGTTAAATGGAATGGACGCTGTAATTGCAACAGGCTCAAAAAATTCGTCACGCTATTTCGAGTACTACTTTTCAAAATACCCCCACATTATCAGAAAAAACCGCGGATCGATTGCCATATTAAGTGGAAATGAATCAATTGCTGATTTGGAAAAATTGGGTAAAGACATTTTTACCTACTTCGGGCTTGGTTGTCGCAACGTATCCAAAGTATTTGTTCCCAAAGAATATTCCTTTGATCATTTTTTTGATTCAATTGCGGGTTTTAGCAATATGATCAACCACAATAAGTATAAAAACAACTACGATTATAACCGAACGCTGTTGCTAATGAATAAAGAACCGCACGTAGCGAACGAGTTTATGATGCTCCGCGAAGACAAACGCATAGTATCACCCGTGGCAATGATTCATTACGAATATTATTACAGCGAAGAACAGTTGAAAGACAATTTAAAAGAACAAAGCGAAAACATCCAATGCATCTCAGGCAGCGGTTTTATTCCCTTCGGCGATACACAATCGCCATCACTCAGCGATTATGCAGACAAGGTGGATACTTTGGAATTTTTACAAAGATTGAAATAATCAGACCACCATTTGCGGAAGGCTTGCAAATCCAGCAAAATGAGCAATGCTGGATTTATCCTGAACTACTTCCCAAATATGTTCCTACCC
>JACCZV010000023.1 GCA_013695775.1 Chitinophagales bacterium
ACCTTCGACAGCCCCTATAGCCGTATGTATTTGGGTTACTTCGGGAACATGCCTTTGCAGCAGCAGCTTAACTACATTTACTGTACTCTGTTCGTCATCAATAATTAATGCGCGAAACACTCAACCAAGATAAACATAAATATTTGCAAAAAATAGGTTCTTCATCTACAATTAGTCAGTAGATGCGGGTTAGCTTTTAGCTGATCATACAGGGCAAACATGGCGTAATTGCGAGAAACAGAGGAGCTATTGACGGCAAGGGTTTCGAAGCAATCTCAAGCCTGTTTATATTAGGTAGTGAACATCATTTAAATTTCATTTTTTTATTCTATCTCTATGAATAAAACAGCTATGGCAATACTGAGTTTACAGGAACAATATATAATTTTGGCGTAGATTATTCTCTATGCCAGTTGCTGCAAATAAGATACATAGATTTTCTTATGCCGATTACCTCACATGGAATGATGGCAAGAGATGGGAAATTATTGATGGCATTCCCTATGCCATGAGCCCCGCACCCTCACGCAAGCACCAGTATATTTCAGGAAACTTATTTAATCATTTTAAAAATTATTTAAAGGGAAAGAAATGCAAAGTGTATTCCGCCCCATTTGATATCCGGTTGGCACACAATGCAAAAATTACAGATGATGAGCTTGTGCAGCATGTTTTACAGCCTGATGTTCTGGTATATTGCAATAATGACCAGCTTGACCAAAAGGGAGGATTCGGTGCCCCTGATCTTGTTATTGAGATTATTTCAGAATATACTTTCAGAAAAGATGCAGTAATTAAAAAGAGCTTATATGAGGAATATGGTGTGCGGGAATATTGGCTGATTGACCCGATTTATGAGACCGTAACCATTTATATCTATTCAAAGAGAAAGGGTAAATTCGGCAATGCCAAAAAGTATGAGCGCGATAAAACAATTGGCGTGCATATCTTCCCCGATCTGCGAATTGATTTGAATGAAGTTTTTGAAGAATAGATTGGGTTGATGGCATTGGTTTTCAAATACATTACCGCTTTTCTCCATTAGTAATCAACTTAATAAAAGAGGCAGCATAATTTTCACCTTTGTTCCTGAAGCCTCCTTTCCATCATTATACAGATCTTCAATAACAATTCCGGAGTGATTTTTTGAAGGATTACCATTTATGATCTGTAATCTTTTTTCAATAAGCTTAATACCTTTTGATTCATGTTTCCTTCTTAAAGGATTCACCATTGCCTGTTGTCTTCCTATGCCATTATCTTCAATAATACAGGTTAGCAAATCGTCATCAGAATCAATGCAGATGCTTAGTTTTCTGTTGGCTTTCTTGTTAAGTAAGCCGTGCCAGATGGCGTTTTCAGCGAAGGGCTGCAGAATAAGCGTGGGTACTTTTATCTCTTCAGGAAATATATCTTCACTTACCTTAATTTCATAGTTAAATCCCTCTTTCAGCCTTACTGATTCGAGCATGAGATAAAGCTGCAGCATCTCCAGCTCTTTATCAAGACTTACACTCTCATCATCAGAATATTCAAGCACCATTCGCAGCAACCGCGAAAGCTTCGATAGATAGGTATTTGCATCATCGGTTCTGCCCGTAAGCATGCACTCCTGAATAGAGCTCATGCAATTGAAAATAAAATGCGGATTCATCTGCGCGCGCAGTGCTTTTAGCTCCAATATATTGTTAACCCGTAAAATTTCTTCTTTCTGCTTATTCAGCTCTTCATTCAGATGCTTAAGCTGCCTGATGTGCATGATCTTCGTTTTTCGATTCCTATCGAGCACATAAAGCAAAGCAGTGAGCAAGGCAATGAAAATGATTGCTGCAACCAAAAATATGCGGTTACGCTGCAACAGTGCATGGGCTGCTTTATTCTGTGCTTTCAGCAGTTGATTTTGTTTTTCTTTCAGCTCATTCTCCGAGCTGAGCAAATTGATCTGATTGTCTTTTTTTTCACTCTCAAATCGCTTTAGTTGTTCTGCTATTTGAGTTTGGTATGTGCTGTCAAGCACCTCATTAAGTTTTTTTGAATACTCAAATGCCTTTCTCCAGTTGCCTGTTTTTTCATAGGATGTTGTTAATCCATTATAGATGTCATGAAATAACATATAGAGAGATTCTTCTTTGGCAATCTGTTCTGATTTCAACCCATATTCAATAGCTTTAATATATTCACCTTTATAATTATAGAGCTGAGCTATGAGATATAATTGTTCTGCAATTAATGGGTTTGATCCTAACTCTTCAGCCATGGAAAGAGCCTGTTGCTGATAACGCATTGATTCATCATATCTCTTTAAGTGAACCAATGAAAGAGCAATTGCCTCAATACTGGTTATCATCAATTGCTTGTTGTCCAATTTTTTACATAAATCCATTGCCTGAATTCCTATCTTCAGGGCTTTATGGTATAATGAATCTGGCCGGTCACCCTTGCCATGCAGGGCATAGCACATGTTCGTAAGGTCAGCAGCTTCCTTTGCAGGTTTATTAAGTAGATGATCGAGCATGTAAGCCTCACTGAAGTATTCATAAGCTTCATCATATCGTTTTAATCCAAGATAAGCAAGCCCAATACTGTTAGTTGTGGAGGCT
>JACCZV010000051.1 GCA_013695775.1 Chitinophagales bacterium
GACAGAAGGGGTGATAATAGACTGGCATAAAAAAGTAGGGGAGAAGGTAAAGTCAGGCGATTTGCTGGCAGAAATTGAAACAGATAAGGCAGTGATGGAATTTGAAAGTTTCCAGGAGGGAACCTTATTGTACATCGGAGCAGACAAAGGACAGTCAGTAAAAGTGGATGATGTGATTGCGGTGCTTGGTAAAGAGGGAGAAGACTATCATTCAGCATTGCAGCAAAACAATGGCGCAGATAAAACAACTCCCCTCGCTGATCTTCCACCTAAAAAAAAGAGTGCTGATGGAGAAATCAATGGCCAAAAAAAACTGCTACTTACTGTAGCCTCACCAACTCCCCAACCTTCAAATGAAGAGAAGGGAGAAAATAATCCTGCATCTTCAGCCATCGAAGCCGGTAGGATGAAAGCATCTCCATTGGCCCGCAAAATAGCGAGTGATTCGGGCGTAGAGCTTTCGGATATCAAAGGATCAGGAGATGACGGACGTATCATTAAGCGGGATATTGAAAAAGTTTTAACTGAAGGAACTTCTTTCAATAAAAATTCTATAGAAATGGTAGAGGGTGAAGAGGGATTTGAAGAAATTCCACTTTCACTCATGAGGAAAACTATCGCCCGCCGCCTGGTTGAGAGCAAGTTCAGCGCACCTCATTTTTATCTTACCATGCACATGAACATGGATATGATGGTGGAAGCGCGCAACAGCATCAATAATTCACATCCTGAAAATAAAATATCCTTCAACGACATCATAATTAAAGCCGTAGCACTTGCTCTCAAGAGGAATAGAAATGTGAATGCAAGCTGGCATGGCGAAAGCATCCGTTACAACCATCACATTCATATTGGAATGGCAGTGGCCGTTGAAGATGGATTGCTGGTTCCCGTAATAAAATTCGCCGATCAGAAATCGCTTTCACAGATAAGCGAAGAAGCAAAATCACTTGCAGCCAAAGCCAAGGAAAAAAAGCTGCAACCCGAAGAAATGCAGGGGAATACTTTTACAATCTCCAATTTAGGGATGATGGATATAGATGAATTCACTGCCATCATCAATCCGCCCGATGCATGTATTATGGCTATTGGAAAAGTTAGAAAGATTCCTGTAGTGATTAACGACCAGGTGAAAGTGGGCAATGTCCTTACTGTAACCTTGTCATGCGATCACCGGTTAGTTGACGGAGCAACAGGTGCGCGCTTTTTACAGACGTTCAAATCGTATATGGAGAATCCGCTGAGCATGCTTTATTAATTATAAAACGCTTTTTTAAAAGTCTTTTCATTTTAAAAAGTTGGAGCAAGAAAAAAAATTAACCATCATTCTCGGCGCTTCTGCAAATCCCTCCCGTTATTCTTTTCTTGCGCTGAACCGTTTGTTGCAGCATGGCCATAAGGTACTTCCAATCGGTTTGCGCGAAACAGAAGTTGCAGGTGTAAAAATTGTAAATCAGCCACCTCAGGTGAATGAGGTAGATACAATCACGTTATACCTAAATCCAATGAGGCAAAAGCAATATTATTCATACATACTTGGTGTTAATCCGAGGCGTATCATTTTTAATCCCGGTACAGAAAATATGGAGTTACAGAAGTTAGCAAAAGCACAAGGAATTCAATCTATCGAAGGGTGCACGTTGGTAATGCTGGCAACAGGTGAATATTAGTTGGAAAGATTATCTATTTGGCTTCGAACATTTCCAGCCCTGAGAAGAAAAAGCATGACTCAATAGCAGCATTTTCATCGGAGTCTGAACCATGCACTGCATTTCGTTCCACTGATGATGCAAATCGTTTTCGAATTGTTCCTTCTGCAGCACTCTCAGGGTTGGTGGCGCCAATGAGTTTCCTAAATGCATCTACAGCATTATCTGCATCTAAAATGATAGGCACCACGGGACCTGAGGTCATGAATTGCACCAGATCATTATAAAAAGGTCGTGCGCTGTGTACGGCGTAAAATTTTCCCGCCTGACCGGCAGTAAGCCATGTGTATTTCATCGCAACGATTTTAAATCCGGCATCAATCATCATTTGAAGTATGCCTCCGGTATTACCAGCAGATACAGCATCAGGCTTTATAATAGTAAGAGTTCTATTTCCTTTCATAGAATTTTATAGTGGTTAGAAGATTCAGTTAATAAGCAATTCAATGAGTTCTATATTGATAAATATTTTTTGTCATTAATATTTATGATTTAAGAAGTGCGCTTATCTCATCTGACACCATTTCAACGCTTGGCAGCATTGCTTTTTCAAGGATCATAATTAGTGCCACTGCTGGCAGAGGTTTAGATCCAATTGCTTTCACAGGTGCATCTAAATGACGAAAGCAAGTATATGAGATTCTTCCTGCCAAAGCTTGCGCAAAAGAATTATAGATTTGTTCTTCTGTTAGCACAATACATTTACCATGACGTCTAACTGATTCAAAAACAGCCTCATCATCACAGGGATTCAGGGTTCGCAGGTCAAGAATTTCAACAGAGCCAGGAAATTTTTTAGAAGAATTTTTAGCCCAGTATACTCCCATACCATAAGTAATTATACAAAGAGAATTTCCATCATTTATTTCTTTCGTTGATGCTTGCTGTGCAAGGGTCGCTTTGCCTAACGGAA
>JACCZV010000067.1 GCA_013695775.1 Chitinophagales bacterium
CTGCAATACAACCTCCATTATAAGACTTACGAATCTTTTCCCCAATCAGATGATCAGATAGCTTTCAAGGAGTATAGCTTAGCTGTGGTTATAGTTCAGATAGACAAAGGCTATCGTCATCCCAACAATAAAAAGGAGTAAGCATCCAACAGCAAACCAGAGTTTTTTCATGACGTCTTTGATATAGTGACGGCAAAGATAATGCGGCAATTGGATTATCAGAATTTCAGAAACAGAGATTATTCTTTTATCACTGTAAATAACTTCCCTTCTTAGTTCCTTGCATGAACTAATGCTTTGGATACCTTTGCCGAAATTATTTCCAGGCGATGGGATCACCTTCAAGCCACCTTTTTCTTTTTTTGTTTTTTCTTTCCTTATCAGGAATATCGGGGTGCTCCAACTATGGTCTTGACGTTGTTAAAGTGGATGATAATTTCTTCATGCTTCCTGGTGAAGGGGGCAACAGCAGCGTAGTAATTGGTGATTCCGTAATCCTTGTTGTTGACACAAAAATGAAACAGGGCGCTGAGCGCTTTCACCGTTGGGTAGAAGATCGGGCAAAAAACAAACGCATTGTCATTGTTAATACTCACATACATAAAGATCATACAGGTGGCAATCATTATTATGAAAACGTTGAGATCATTGCAGGCGATTATGGCACCCAATTCTGGCTTGCGAATAATTCGCGGGAAGATATGCCCAACCGCTGGCTTTCTGATACAATTGTGGTTGATCTGGGAAACGAAAAAGCGGTTATTGAAAACGTAGGGCAGGCCCATACATTCGATGATGTAATAGTATACCTTGAGAACAGGAAAGTAGTTTGTGCAGGTGACATCGTTTTGAACGGATATCATCCATATCTTGATGAAACTGTAGGCTCTAACGTAGATGATTATATTGTCGCAATGGACCACATTACAGATAAATATGATGTTAAAAACGTTGTGCCCGGCCATGGTGACTTAGGCACTGCACAAGTGATCAAGAATTTTCGTCAGTATTTTGTAGATATGAAAGCAGCATCGGAGGACATTGACCAAACAGATGCAATGCGAAAAAAATATGGCAAGTATCTAAATCTGCCGGTAAATAAGGCCGGCTTCGACCAGACTATCAAATTTATAAGGAGCAACGCCTCGCTGAGAAACTAAGAAACTCCTTCACTTTGCCGCTCCTTATATAAGGAAATTTAATAATACTCACCAGTATTGGGGATTGGTCTGGCTCAACTTATTGCTCAGTGAAGACCAACAACGTAAAAATCTACCCCCACAGTATAGCGTATGTTGAATTGCCATGTCATTTCTTTCCTTCACCCATTTTGCTATAAGAATAAGAAAGGATGAAGACATTATATGGTGTGATGAAAGAGATGCTACAAATCATTATTAATTACTTCACCGCTCTTCTCATCAATATAAATGATCTTATCACGTACAAATCGGATCTCCTTTTCTGTACCGACATCAACACTGTCACGCGGCCTTCTTCTAATGATTAATGTATTGTTTGCTAAGGAAAAATATACCAGTTGTTCATTGCCCATGTTCTCATAAGCTGTCACCTGTAATGTACAATCAGCTATAGTATCATTGCTTTCATCTTCGCAGAGAATAATATGCTCTGGTCGTATTCCGATTTGTAAAAGTTCACCCGTATAGTTTTTTAATGCCGGAGGAACTGTTGGACCTAAAGAGATTTTACATTGTTCTGATTCATGAACAAAATAATAGCCGTCATGATTTTTAATGTGCCCCTTAAGAAAATTCATTGTGGGCGAGCCAATAAATCCCGCTACAAATCTATTTGACGGCTTATTATATAAGTTCAAAGGGGTATCTAATTGCATCAGCTTGCCTTTATTTAAAACAGCGATCCTGTTTCCGAGGGTCATTGCCTCTGTCTGATCGTGTGTAACATAGATCATCGTTGCATTGATTCCACGGTGAAGCTTTTGCAACTCAATGCGCATCTGACTTCTGAGCTTTGCATCGAGGTTGCTGAGAGGTTCGTCAAACAAAAAAACTTTTGGCCTTCGGATAATAGCTCGTCCTATAGCAACTCTCTGACGCTGACCGCCTGATAATGTTTTTGGTTTTCGGTCAAGCACCTCTTCCATTTCAAGCAGCTGTGCAGTCTGCATCACGCTTTCTTTTATCTGCGACTTACTAAAGTGTTTTAACCGCAACCCAAACGCCATGTTATCATAAACAGTCATGTGCGGATACAAAGCATAATTCTGAAATACCATTGCAATATCCCGATTACTTGGGGCGAGGTCATTGATTTTTTTTCCGTCAATAGCAAGGGTTCCTTCACTGATCTCTTCAAGGCCTGCAATCATGCGTAGCAGCGTTGACTTACCGCAGCCGGAAGGACCAACGATGACCATGAACTCTTTATCATGTACTGTAAAAGAGATGTCATCAATTGCTTTTGAGGTTCTGTCCTCTTTTTTATTGCCGGGGTAAATTTTTGAAATGTGTTCCAGTGAAACCTCGGCCATGATTTTCTATTTATTAACGTTATAGCGAAAATGCTTTTTAGAAATTCGGGTGATGCGACAAGCAAGATCCAATTCGCCGGATGCTATTATGAATTCATCCTCATGTTCCGAAATGCCTGTCGTAAATACAACATCATTAAGGTACACCTGGTGGCGTATAACATGTGTAAGATCGCTATTGGCTTCTAACAAAGGAACTGTATCTTCCAGGTATAAGATTTTTGATGGATCATCTCTATCGAGCAAAGCCCAAAACGTACGATAAATACCTACCGCTCCCTTATTTTCAACCCCATGATACAACATCAGCCATCCCTCTGAAGTTAGTACCGGTGGAGTACCGCCTCCTAATTTTACATTTGATATAGAAGATTTGCGTGCCCGCAGAAGCGATACATCACACGGCTTCCAATGCAACAGGTCAGGCGAAGATGCCAATTGAATACCAGCCCCGGGGTGAAAATCAGATGAAGGAGCAGAGGTAAAGTAACATTCACCCAACGGCCTTGTCAATGAATAATAATGATTATTCACTTTTCCTTCAAAGAGCAGCATATCCTTGTTCTGATGATCGAGCACCACGCCAAGACAATTGTAATTCAAGCCATCATCTGAAATATATAGCATGGTAGAATGACGTTCACTGCTCACACAACAGGCTGTCATGTAATATCGGTTATCTATAAAAGAAATTCTCGCATCTTCTATTCCATATTCCTGCCCGGTTAGGGAGGATGAAATTACTTTATCATAATGTACCCCTATTATTTCAGATCCGTCTTCATTTAATTCAACGGGGAGTAACCATGACAAAGAGGTTAATGCATAAACAGGAAATGTATAAGTATTGATTTTAAATTTTCTTGGATCATTACTGCTCACTTCATGTAAGGGCCATGCATCAGTCGTAAATCCTTGTTTTGGATCCCATCTGATACAAGATGCCATATCTTCATCAAATGGTTTAGACAAAGCTTCTGCTATCCGTACCATCAAGAGTAAATTACCATTAGGCAAGCGGCATAAACCGGGATTGAAAGCACCAAGTACATAAGTCTTTTTGTTTAATCCTTTTCGTAGCGGAGAATAAGAGAGGTCAACATCATCGGGTGTGAAAATTAATTGATCAGATTTTATAAATGACCTATCCATCTGCTATATCTAGCAATCTGTTAATCCAAAATCCAGACCTCATATATAAAACCTTACTAACTATTTTTTGTACTTATCTAGTGCTGTTTTCACAGCAGGATTATTTTCTACATTCTGCAATGCCAGCAAAGCCTCAATGGTTGATTCAGCACCCGCATTATAGTTCACGCTATTTGCTGATATTATGCCATCATAGCAACGCCCGGTAGATATATCATACATGTTAATGGCTGCATCATTTGCACCTAAAAGCCATGCAGCCAACTGTCCGGCAAGATCGGCGTATTTATCCTGTCCATTCATTTTATATGCTTCAATTGCAGCAAACACCATAGGAGAGATGCCATAAGCAATCTGCTCGTAATCTTTATCGGTGAGTGTTTGATAGGTATTGCCATTTTTAGCGATTGAAAAAGAAGATTTAAATCCGTTAAGCAAAAGCCACGGATAAAAATTGTCTATTTCCGCCATCGCCTTTGTTGTATACTGCGGATCATTTAAAAAAGCACCTGCCCTCATTAAGGCGTAGGCCTGAATATTTCCATAGGCATGCCATGTATTTTCCCAGCTTAAAAAACATGCGTAAGGATATTGCGTGCTATCACCTGCCTGCATCAATGCAATGCCATCGGCCAATTTTCTGATGTAATCAGTCATGACGGCATCTCCAGTACTTGAACAGTAGGGTATCAACCCTAAAATCAGTAGTGCCGCCTGATCTGTACCGCTGCCTGCAGGCAACCATTCCGGAACGGTAATTCCGTTTACAGTTTTCGTCGCCTGTGGCAGATTAACCAGGTCAATTTTTATCTGAGCTACCAGTTTGTTTATCGCGGCATCTATATCACTAAAAAGCTGTACATCCATATTTTTTATCAATGGAGCAGCTTCAGTAAGCGTTTGCAAAGCCCTCCACGACCACCAGTTCGGATTGTTTATGCTGGTTATGCCAGCCTTATTTATAAGTCCACTGGTGAATACGAAATTATAGAAGTAACCATTGTCGGATTGCATCTCAAGAATAAAGCGTAATAAATTAAAAGCTTTTGTCTGCATTGCTGTATCGGCAGAAAAATTACTGCTTCGTAAATAGACCTGCGCAGCTCTTGCCACATCATCCACGCATGCGAATCCCTCACCGGCAGCTTCTACAAGATGATAATCCGGTGCTTCACAATAGATATATATGCCTGCGGCATTTGTACCCGTTGAAAAAGTTACAGGTGTATATAAAAGATTAAGATGATTGGTATTTACCAACCCTGCTTCTATTGACGGAGTCTGATTAACAGCAGGCTTTCCACATGCCATTATGATGCAAATTATTGTCAACAGGTAAGAAATTTGAGAAGGTCTGTTTTTCATGTAGTGAAAGATTAGGGTTTCATTTCTTTGAGGATCTCATCCAACGCGATGGTTGCAAAGGCAGTGGCAGAATCGGATAGTGCATAGGGAATGATCAGGTGATTGCCATGAAGCAGGAAGCCACAGGTATACACCACATTCGGGACATATCCTTCGCGTTCATTTTCATCTGCCTCTAAAAGTGGCTTGTCCAATCTTCCAATGATACGGGTAGGATCATGCAGATCAAGCAGGATGGCACTGATCACATATGTACGCATAGTACCTACTCCATGTGTAAGCAACAACCAGCCTTTCGTTGTTTTGATGGGGGATCCACAATTACCTACCTGTACGAATTCCCATTGGTAATGTGGTTCCATCAGTATTTGGAAGTCTTCCCAGAAGTATAGATTGTCAGAAAACATGATGTTAATATTTTCTCCGCCCTGCCTTGATATCATCGCATATTTTCCATTCACTTTTTCAGGAAAGAATGCCATCCCTTTATCCGATACTGCCGCACCATATAATGTTCTTATTTTAAAAACATCAAAGTCGGTGGTTTCTAAGAGCTGGGTTTTGATATGTTTTCCATCGTAAGCTGTATAGGTACCGTAGTAGCAATATTGTCCTTCATTTTCGAATTTTACAAAACGTGCATCTTCCATCCCCATGCTTTCTCCTCTTGAATACGGGAAAATAACTTTTTCATTCAGGTGCACGTTAGAAGATGCCTCCAGTTCATAGTTTGTATCCATTATGTTTTTAAGCCAAATAATGGAATCGGTTGTCGAAGCATCCGCAGATTTTACTGAATTAAAAATATGTTCTGCCTCTTCTGCAGAAAACGATTCGGGTAAAATATCCAAAATGTTTTTATTAAACCCGGAGATGGTTGTAGCACGTTCTGTGACGAATAGTTTACTATAGGTTGAGTCCAACCTTTTTTTTAAGGGTGTGAAATAGCCAGTGACCTTGTCGAGAGAAATATTTGCCATTGTATCAACGATTCCCGTTTGAAATACGATGGAGGAAATATGCCCTTCACCGGTAGCCCTCAGGCTCATAACGAATCGTTGTTCACCGACTTTCAAACCTTGCTGATTGGAATGCGTGACAATAGAGGGGTTAAATAGAGCAGCAGCTTGTATTGAATACTCTTTCGTAAAAAATGCGCCAAGCAATATTTTTTTTTGTAAGGAAAAATGCGCGAGGCTGGCCGTGTATTGCTCTGCAATTCTATTAAAATGATTTAAAAAGGTTTGTTCGATATTACGATGACGGACAGCAAAGTCCTTCATCACTTTTTCAAAGGCATCCTTCACCTCATTATCCCTCAGTATTTCAATTCGCTTCACGACAGTGCTTATACGATTGCTCCCTGGTAGATTTAAAAATTGAGTAATCACTGCCTTTGGCGAAGCGTGCAGACGAATAGATTTTTTAGTGATACTCATTAATTAAATTCTTTGTGCACTGATTAATCTTTTAGACCTGTGGAAGCCATGCTTTGAATAAAGTGTCTTTGAAAAAATAAAAATGCTATCATTACAGGAAGAGCTAACAGTACTGCAGCGGCAATCTTAACTCCCAATTGTGCATCTGCCCTTCCCCCTACAGCAAACAAAGTTACTAACTGAGGCATTGTCATCAATTGCTCATCACGAATTACGATCAGCGGCCATAATACTTCATTCCACGAGCCAATAAAAGTGAGAATGGCTACAGTTACCAATGTTGGCTTTATGTTGGGCCATAGAATCCGAAATATGATTTGTAGCTCATTACAGCCATCCAGGCGGGCTGCATCAATTAAAGCCTGTGGCAAGCCCTGAAATGCCTGCCTGAACATAAGAATTGCGAATGCACTAACAGCAAATGGGAGGATAAGAGCCAGGAAAGTATCTACCAGATGTAAATTAACCATGGTAATATAGTTTGGGATCAATGTTATCTGAAAAGGGAGAGACATGGTGAAAACTATTATATAAAATATAATTTGTCTCCCTCTGAACCTCATTTTTGCTAAAGCATATCCAACCATAGAACCGGTCAGCATTACCAATGCCGTTATCAGGGTTGCAACAATCAAACTATTAATCAATGAATGACCTATCGGGATTTTTTCTATCATGGATCTAAAATTTCCGAGGCCAGGCTGAGAAGGCCATAAATTCATTTTACCGATTTCACTTTCAGGGGCCAGCGATGCCCCGATCATCCAGATAAAAGGATAAATAAATGTTAGAGCCGCTATGAGCAGCACGGCATACAATAATAATTTCTGAAGTGAAAAACTTTCTTTCATAAGTATTTTTTCATATTTATTCTATATCTTTAAAATTATCATCTTCGCAGTTTCTCATAAACGGTATGCGGTAAATGTCTTATCATTTCATTATTCTATTCTTCCTTTTCAATTAGTTTTTTCTGCAGCACTACAACTGTCATGATCATGATTGCATAGAAAAAACCAAGTGTAGCGGAATAGCCCATATTATAAAATTGAAACGCCTGCTTATAAATATATAATACTGCCGATATTGTCTGGTTCATCGGCCCACCGCCAGTCATGATATATGGTTCAATAAATAAAGAAAATCCTCCGATTGTAGATAAGATCACAACCATAAAAATGGTTGGGTTTATCATTGGTAAGGTGATATGATAAAATTGTTGCCATCTGTTTGCACCTTCCAGCTTTGCTGCTTCATAATACTGCGTTGGTACAGTTTGTAGGCCCACCAGGAAGAGAATAACATATAGACCGACATTCTTCCACGTCGCCATCAAGGCAATAGAATAAATGGCAACATCGGGGTTTACCAGCCAGCCGATTTTAGGAATTCCTACAGAGGTAAGCAGCCGGTTGATCAGGCCAGTATCATATCCCAATAGCTGCCACCACAGTATAGTAATCACCACGCCTGATACTATGACAGGCAGAAAAAAAGCTCCCCTGAAAAAAGGGATGCCCCTGATTTTTTGATTGAGTAAGTATGCTAAGAACAAAGACACAATCAATTGAAGCGGAATATGAAGAAGCAAAAATTTAAGTGTGTTGCCGATTGCCTTCCAGAACAACCTGTCGTGAAATAAACGGGCATAATTATCTGCCCCGATGAAATGCATTGGCCCGATAATATTCCATTTGTGAAAGGTGAGAAAAAGACAAAAAAGCACTGGAAACAAAACAAAAACTATTACAAATATCAGGTAAGGGGATACCAGCAAATAGGGTAATATTTCTTTCCGTAAAAATAAGGATGGCTTTCTATCTCCTTGCTTAATTATGGTATCGGTATTCATCTGAATTAAATATTTTGCGCTATCTCTCTTGCTTCCCCGGCCATTTTCAAAGATTGAATTGCGTTATGGTGGTCAATAATCCGAACATGAGTTTGATCTTTGATCCAGGTCCACTGATCGGTAATCATTGCCATCAGCATTTCCTGGTAACGGTTTTGTTTTCCCAAAACATCATTGTACTCAATGGTTATGTGATCATCAAAAGTTATATCATTAAATCGGGCTTTAGCGTTTTGCCTGGATATGAGGAAATTGTCATGATGAACAATTGTAAAATTTACTAAGAGTTCCGAAAGTTTTTCCATTTGACTCCTTAATAATAACCCATGCAGCTTCATTCTTATTGGCACCCATTCATACAATGTAATTTCTCCACGTTCGAATTGTAACCGCATCTCCTGTCTGTCTAATATTTTTGGCTGATCGAAGCCATGATAAAAATTTACTGTGCCGTTCTGATAAAGGACTGTTGCCTGCACACGATCAATGATCCTCTTATTGTCGTGAGGGCGACGCAGTTGTAAAGCACTTACTATTTTTCCATCACCCAGCCATCCTGAAAACATGTCGAAAAAATGAACTCCATGCTCGATGAATATACCACCACTTTTTGATTCATCCCAAAACCAATGATCCGGATAAAGATTTTCATCGCTTGCATAGTTCTCAAAAAATCCATGGAGAAAATTGCCAAGCAGTCTTTCATTCACAATACTTTTTACAATTGTATACAGCGGATTGTACCTTTGCATAAGGTTAACAACATAAAGTAAATGGAGAGAAGATGCGAGCACAGCTATTTCTTCGGCTTCGTTTACATGCAAGGCAGAAGGCTTTTCACAAATTACATGTTTGCCGGCGAGCAAAGCCTGTTTCGATTGTAAGAAATGTAAATAAGGAGGTGTAGCGATGTAAACAAGATGAATATTAGGATCTTGAAGAAACATCTCATAATTCACATATACCTCTGCATTACATTCACTGCCCAGTTGCTGAGCTGACGTTTCATTCACATCGGCTACGGCAACAATTTCTATCCCGGGTACTTTTAAAAAGGCCTTTGCCGCAAAACGGGCAAACTCACCAGCACCTGCAATTCCGATTTGTAAATTATTTTCCTGCAACTAAGAGGTTTAAGACTAATGGGTTAATATTAATCAAACTCACCCTTTTTTTTGTTTTTTCCTATTACCCCTTCGACAAGCTCAGGGGACGCTCCACTTCCTTCGACAAGCTCAGAGGACAAGTTTGAAGGAAGCTCTTGACAAGATGTCGAAGAGTTACATGGCGTTAGAGGAGACAATATTTTCACCAAGCAAAACGTTCACCGCCCGCTCTGCATCCTCAATGGCTTTTTCAGGGCTTTTTCTTCCGTAAACAACACACGCCTCATATTCCTGTGAAATAATATCGAGCACCTCTACGATCACCTCACAATTATCCATCCCTTTCACAAAAGGTACCTGCCGTGCAAAAGTCATCATCATCGGATTATTAGTAAAATAATCTCTATAAAAAGGGTCCGTCTGTAAATCTTTTCTCCTGGGCAACTGACCGGTTATCTCTAATAACTTCAGGTCGCCATCTTTATCAATCAGCGTTTTAATAAAGTCCCATGCCTCCTGCGGACGAGTGCATGTATTAAATACTACCAGGTTTTTAGGATCAGCGTAAGTATATACCGGACCTTCATGATCATCCGGAACGGGGGGCTCATAATAATCAAACTTAAAGTTTCTTCCAGGTATTTGAAGAAGGTAAGAGATCTCCCATGGTCCTGTCCATTTTGTTGCGATCTGTTGCAGAACAAAGGCATCGCCAGCTGCGGACAATCGTTCTCTTGTAAAATATCCATCTATATATAAACTCTGTAAAAATCGAAAAACCTCTACCGCATATTCGTTGTTAAAAACTGCTTTATTATCCCTGATAAGTGATGCTCCTCCTGAGGCAGCGAGGTACAATGGATAAAAATTAAATAATCGCTCATACCAAATTGGTTTTACCTCGGTATAACCAAACCAATTATGCGACTGACCATTTTTTCTGCTGTTGATTCTGTAAGTCTCTGCAGCGCGCCGGTAGGTACTATAACTCTTCGGGGTATCAATAATACCATTAGCTAAAAAGACGTCACGGTTATAAATTGTCATTATAGGATTCACCTTCCAGGGGACCTGGTAAATATGTCCATCGGAAGAGGTGATCTCTTTGATTACGGAGCTGTCACATCGTTCACGCATAAACTCCAAAAATCCTTTCAAGGTATCTAAAGGAATTAAAGTGCCTGCCCGTGCATATAGCTCCACACTACCCTGCCACATGTTGGCGTAGATGTCAGGGGTAGTTTTCCCGACCACGGCAGCAAGGATAACCTCTTCGCTGGATTGCCCTTCCGGAACAGGTTGCAGGTGAATTGGAAACCCCGACTGTCCATTATTCCAGGCCTCAGTTTGATGCGTAAAAAGCTCTATTTCCCGCTGATTGTTTGAGCACCAGAAAAGCAGAGGCTTATTTTTTTCTTCATGAGTGCTACAAGAATTGATTAAAAAGAACCCTGATAGAAAAATGTATATGCGAAGGGAAAGAAACATCAGAATTCAATTAGTTAATACAACACGAATGAAAAAATGATTGCGTTTATAAAAAAACCCCTGCAGTTGTAATCTACTGCAGGGGTTCACTCAATTTTAAATTTTAAAGAGTATTCTGATTGTCAAAAATAGATTTGACCTGTGCAGCATCTAAAGCTATATTATAAAACATGGCGTCGTCAAGGTCGCCCGTCCAGAAGCCTCCCCAGTTTACATAAAAATCTCCTTCTACTGTGGTGTAAGCACTTGTAGGCAGATCCTGACCGATCACGAAATTAATATTGGAAGGCACGGTAATAGGAGTACCAGGAACATCTGTCCATGATTTTACCAAATCTCCATTCACATAAAAATTCATTTCCCCGGACTTAAAGGTAACTACTCCGTGATACCATACTCCATTATCTAACACGGCAACCTCGTCATCTTTATCATAATAGACCGTATCTGCACCATTTATGGCATGTACAGTATAAAAGAACTTGTTCGCTGACTGAAGCTGGTATTTATACCCG
>JACCZV010000093.1 GCA_013695775.1 Chitinophagales bacterium
ACATTCACCATCCCCACCATCCCATCATGTGCGTGCAGCTCACAAACATAATAGTAGCTGCCTGCAGTATCCGGGATCCACGTGCCACCGCCAAACGGAATATAAAAACCTCCATTGGAAATGGCGAAACCGGAATCCCAGGTTGAATAGTTTACCTCTAAAGCATTATGAAATGAATCCAGTTGAAATAAAATAGTATCACCAAGATTAATTGTAAGGCTGTCAGGATCGTAAACCTCAAAATGGTTTGTGATAATATAGGTTTCAGCTTTTGCTCTGTTTCTGCTGAAGATTATCAGGAAGGCATATAATAGTAGTAAATTAAGTTTTTGGTTCAAAATACCATTATCCATAACTCAAGTATTTACTGCCGCAGTCTATGTTTACTTACTTTTGAATAATAAGTGACTTAACAATATTTGTTTCTCGTCCAAGAATAGAGATCAGATATACACCTCCCGATTCATTGCTCAGATCAAGAGTATGATATTGGCTTCCTAAAGAAGTTGTACTCATTAGCAACCTTCCCAAAGCATCATGCACAGTAATCGTTAAATGTTCACTAGAGAGATTACCAGAAAACGCCATTGTGACTGTTCCTGTATTCGAAGGATTAGGATATAAACCAAGATAGTGATCATCATTTACTTCCACCAGGGCTGTTGTTTCTGAATATTCGATGCGATACACCTTATTTTCAAGCTGATTCACATACCAGATTTTTCCATCAGGCCCAATCTTTATTCCCTGGATCCCTGCTGAACCCGTATGAATTCTGCCTAATTCCACACCCTCTGATCCGGAATTGTCATAGATGATAATATCTCCATTGCTATAGTCGCTTACAATCAATCTGTCTCCAATTATATCAATACCTGCGGGTTGCGAAAGTCCGGAATCTATATAGACCGAATAAATTACTCCGGTAACAATAGATGATTCCTCCAGAGATTCACCATACGGTGCGAAGCTACCAGTAATAGATCCGCTGTTTACATCCATTCGAAGAATTCTCTGATTGCCATTATCAACCATGTATAACCATCCGGTAGGTTTATCCAGCACAAGATGATTGACAATGTTATCATCAATACGATCAAAGGAAATGTCTTCATATCTCCGTACGATGGCGTCGGCATGATCTTCACCGCCCGGCTGATGAGGCATCTGAAAATCGTAATAGTCAAGTGTATTCTCCCATCCATTATAAACCCAAAAGGCGTTGTCGTGATCTGCTGCAATTCCCATAGAATAAGGACTCTGGTGGACCATATCAATATGGCTGCCATTTCCATCGGTGGGTTCTGCGTATATGTAGGGTGCCCATAAGGTTGGCCCGGTATAATGTGCCGATCCGTGGTTAGCATCTTGTACCCCAGGTGATGTTGCGAAATTGCCATTTTCACTGAAAGCGATTCCTGTTGGGAGCGACATAAAATGCCATGCATTTCCATCTTTTTCCCACACAGATGATTGGCCAGATTGACCAGCATCATAGATAGTGACAGTTTCACCACCTGTATTCTCTGTTTTCTTATTAATCACCCATAATTCATAATCGCTTAAGATGGGGGCGAAATCCAAATCACGTGGCAGATCAATATCTTCTTCAGAGGTAGCAATCGTTGTTAAATTTGGTACACTTAAGAGGTAATTATCAATAACATTTGGAATAGGGTCGCCTATAACTATTGTGAATGAAGAGAGGTCATTAACAGTGTTCATATCAGCATTGCCATTGATATTACTTACCCAGGCCTCAATTAGATAAGAACCATTCATTGTCGGATTCCAGGTAACGGGGTGAATGAAGCTGTAAGAGGTATAAGGGGCTATGCTTATTCCGGATATTGATTGAGTAATCGTACTTCCGTTATCAATAGAATAGTTGAGATCTAGGGATGTAATGGTAGTTGATCCGAAATTGAACACTTCTCCTTCAATAGCAAGTGCTCCGGGATTACCGTAAAGTGGCAGGGAAATATTTGTTACACCCGCATCGTACTCCAGGGGAGGACTTCCTGTAAAAGAAAAGGTGTTACCAGTTCCAACTCCGGTAAACGTATACATAGGGTAACCGTCAATCCAAACGGTGAAATTAAATCCCCCATCACCATAGTCATCAACATAAATTATATCGAAGGCGGAGGCAGAATCAAGGCACCAGGGTCCAACTGTTACGGTGGTATTGTCTCCGTAGCCATATACCGTGCTGGCATCCTGATCACCACCTCCGTTGCATCCTACCTGCTGTGTATTGCCGCCCTCATAAAGCATTCCTGTTCCGCAGTTATTACCCGTAGGCACGAGTTGCCAGTATCCTTCATACCCATAAGTATCAGTTCCTATTTTGAGTTCTATCTCTGTTTGCCCGGTGGTACATTGGGCGATAACGGCGTTAATGGAAAAAAGAAAGATAATTCCAGAAAGAGTAGCTTTTAATTTCATGGTTGTTGAATTTGATTTCGAAATTTAAAAACGGAAAGTTCAGTGAAAAGATTGGGGATTAATTCCATTGCCGGTAAATCATGAAGAATCCTTTTATTCTTTTACCAACCGAAGCAAATTCACCTTATTATGTATGGAAATGCAGCGTATTAAATAATATCCTGATGGCAGTTGGGATATCTCCTGCTCAAAAAAGGATGAATTAAAAGTATAAGTAGCTACCATTATTGCACCTCTCTGATCAATAACTTCAATAGTTCCTGAAAATATTTGATCAAACCTTATCAGGAAATTACTATTTGCTGGATTAGGAAATAACTTCATCGTTTCTCCAACCCATTCCGGCACTGAAGTAGCTCCAAGCGTACTACCCGTGCATGTTATGGTATCAGCAGGGGATTGCCCTAATTCCGAAATTTTGACTACAACATAACCAGATCCAGCTTCAACGGGATCAGTGTTAAAATTAGGAGCTATAGTAATGGTTTCATTGGCATCTACCCACCATTCCATGCTATCAACAAATGGAGCCAAACATACAGGGTAGCAAAAGCAGGACGACCACGTTTCAGGAATAGTTCTTTCAATTCGTTGAATCTTTATATAGAAGCCCTGATTAGTTGTATTCGTCAATTTAATTGGTGCCAGCAGAAAATCTCCCTGTTCACCCGTTGCATTGATGCTATCTAGTTGCAGAGTGTAATTGCTCTGAGCCATCAACATTCCTATGGGAAGGAGAATACTCAGAGTAGTTACAACCAAAAAATTCCGGAATTCTTTAATTATGTTCTTCACACAGATAATTTATCTTAACCGGTAAATAAAGAAAACCAGAATTATTTATCTATTACAATTTTTTCCGAAACTGATATTCCTTTGCCATCAATCCTCAAAAAATACATTCCTGAAGGCATTAAAGAAATGTCTACTACAAATGAGTTATCTTGAATAAGCTTATCGTACACAATCTGTCCTAAAGCATTTATAACAACAATACGTTTTTCCGAATTGGTGTTAGGTAATTGAACATTATATAATCCATTACCAGGATTGGGTGCAATAGAAACAGAAGAAGAAGTTGAATGACTTTCTACTCCGGTACCAAAACCTGAATTAATGTTAATGTCATCAATATAAAAGTTATTGCCATATCCATTAATGCTGCGGAAAATTAAAGTTGCAATGCCATATGATTCATAAGGACTAAGATCAATTATCTTCTGCACCCAATCACTTGAAGATGGATTGTATGCGGTCGCTTCCGGATCGGCAGTTTTCATGCTGTTGC
>JACCZV010000069.1 GCA_013695775.1 Chitinophagales bacterium
CTATACATTTAACAAGGTAACCAGGATCAACGTCTGGTGAAATAGTTATATAATTAAATTGTAAATCATAGTGCAGTTTTTTCATTTGCGGTTATAGTGGTAGCTTTATTGAGGTGATACTTCTAAAGTGATGAAAAAATTATTTATGTTGCTCGGATTAATAATCTGGGGTGACAACATCCGGGCACAGTTGATCTCGTTCAGCTGGATTGTTAGTTACAGTACTGATCAGATCGACAGCATCTATGCAGTCAACGGTGTTCCATCCTCTATTTTACCAAGCACCTATTCAGTGAACGTATATAAGGTTCTATATGAAACCTTAGATAAAGATAGCTTGCCGGTGATCGCCTCCGGTGCATTTTTTATTCCTGTTGCCCCGGCATGTCATGTGCCATTGATGAGCTATCAGCATGGTACCATTTTTAATAAGGTAGAAGTGCCTTCACAGCTTTCGGGAGGTGAAATAATAATCGGGTTTTACCTTGCTTCAGATGGTTATGCTGTCTGCATGCCGGACTATCTCGGTCTCGGCGATTCACCGGGTCTGCATCCATATCTTCATGCCGAAACCGAGGCGCGTTCAGTAGCGGATATGCTGGCTGCTTCGCTTGAAATTTTCGATTCTATATCCCTCCCCTGGAATAGCCAGTTGTTTCTCCTTGGATATTCACAAGGTGGCCATGCTACGATGGCTGCGCACCAGCTCATACAGGAACACTACAACAATTATTTTTCAGTCACAGCTTCAGCGCCTATGTCCGGGCCCTACGATCTGTCGGGCGTACAGGCAGCAATTCTATCATCCGAATCTGAATATCCTAACCCGGGGTATGTGCCCTATCTCTTGCTTGCATACCACGATGTGTATCATATTTATAACAGCATTTCTGAATTTCTGCAACCACCATACGACGAAACGCTTCCTCCGCTATTCGATGGAACACACAGCCTTGGGGAAATAAATGACGCCATGCCTGATGTGCCAAGTGAGATCATTGTGCCGGCTGTGCTTGATTCATTTATCAACGATCCACAATATAAGCTAAGGTACTTACTTGATCTGAACAATACTTACAATTGGCTCCCGGTAAATCCACTGCGTATGTATTACTGTGAAGGAGATGCTGATGTAAGTTATTTGAATGCTTTTGTGGCTCTCGATTCTTTTACTGCATACGGGTCTAATGTTGTCTCTGCCCAAAGCTCAGGCTCATTTTTAGATCACGGCACGTGCGCAGTGCCGTCTGTGCTAAATGCTAAAGGTTGGTTCGATGACCTGCGGCTTGATAAGCTTCAACTTGCTTTTGATCTCGGCTACGAATCAAATGATGGTGCTGCGGATGGCTCACTGATAGTTCATGTAAGCAGCGGATTTCCACCGTATACCTACCAATGGAGCAATGGCGGTACTGATTCAATGATCAATAATATTTCCTCCGGAAACTATACGGTATCAGTGACGGATGCGACGGGTTGTCCGGCGACCACTTCAGTTTATTTACCGCTTCAGGTAGGGGTGGAGGAATTGCTGCAGCAGCAGGTCTCTGTTTCTCCAAATCCTTTTCATAGCCAAACAAACATTGAATTAGGAAGTGCAGGAAATTATGAGTTGATCATCTCTGATTTTTCAGGAAAAATTATAATGAAAAAAAGATTTTATGGCGAATCGAGTTTATTGTACCGTGAAGAGCTGATGACTGGTATGTATTTTCTTCATATAAAAAATATTGATGGTACGACAATTATTAAAAAGATCGTTATTGAATAACAGTAGATTGCGAAATTGTTCATCTATTTCGTTGGACAATTAAATGAATTAGGGAACATTCATGGTTTAATATTATTATTTCAAACAATCCTTTTTAATTTACATTTTTGCATCCTGAACTTCGTCGAATTGCAATTTTAGGATCTACCGGCTCCATCGGGCGCCAAGCATTGGAGGTTATTTCTCAGCAAAAAGATTATTTAGCAGTTGAGGTGCTATGCGCAAATTCCAATGCGGACTTGCTTATTGATCAAGCCATCACCTTTAAGCCAAACTGTGTAGTAATTTGTGATGAGAGCAAGTATGAGATTGTGAATGATGCCCTTAAAGCCTCCGACATAAAAGTATATTCAGGCATCGAATCAGTTTGCAGTGTGGTGGGAATGGAGACGGTTGATGTTGTGCTGGCAGCTATGGTAGGCTATGCTGGGTTAAGGCCGGTGCTGGCAGCAATAAATGAAGGGAAAACAATAGCCCTTGCTAATAAAGAAACGCTGGTGGTGGCCGGTGAACTCGTCACTCAACTGGCACGAGAAAAAGGTGTCAATATTTACCCGGTAGATTCAGAACATTCTGCAATTTTCCAATGCCTTGTGGGTGAATGGCACAACCCTATTGAGAAAATATTACTGACTGCATCAGGAGGTCCGTTTAGGGGAAAAGACAATGAATACCTGCAAACGGTAACCCGTGAACAGGCACTGAACCACCCCAACTGGACTATGGGCGATAAGATTACGATTGACTCCGCCACAATGATGAATAAAGGACTTGAGATGATTGAGGCAAAATGGCTGTTTGAAGTAAAGCCAGAACAATTAGAGGTAATCATCCACCCACAATCAGTTGTTCATTCCCTGGTTCAGTTTGAAGACGGAAGCATTAAAGCACAAATGGGCTTACCCGACATGCGTCTACCCATTCAGTTTGCACTTACCTTCCCACACCGTATGAAATCCTCTTATCCCCGATTAAATTTTTTCGAGCATGCCTCACTTACCTTCGAACCACCGGATACAAAAACATTTCGTAATCTTGCTCTCGCTTACGAAGCATTGTCCCGGGCCGGAAATGTACCCTGTATTCTAAATGCAGCTAACGAGGTGGCGGTGGAGGCTTTTCTTCACGATAGAATAAAATTTGTGGAATTGCCTGACGTGGTTGAATATTGTATGGGAAAAATTTCATTTAAAGGCAAGCCATCCTATCAGGATTATGTTGCAACAGATAAGGAAACCCGCAAATATGCCTCAGAGCTGGTTTTAAAAATGACATAGTGTGTTGGCATAATCTCTAAATTTCTACCAATAAAAATAGATGGATATTCTCATTAAGGCCGGACAATTGTTTTTAAGTCTTTCAATTCTGATTCTTGTGCATGAATTCGGCCACTTTATCGCAGCAAGATATTTTAAGACAAGAGTCGAAAAATTTTATCTCTTCTTTAATCCCTGGTTTTCTCTTTTGAAATTTAAGAGGGGCGAGACTGAGTATGGATTGGGCTGGCTGCCTCTTGGAGGTTATGTGAAGATCGCAGGGATGATAGATGAATCCATGGATAAAGAGGCGATGAAGCTACCTGCACAATCATGGGAGTTTCGTTCTAAGCCCGCATGGCAAAGATTGATAATTATGCTTGGCGGCGTAATCATGAATGTGTTTCTTGGAATTTTTATTTATTGGATGCTACTATATTTCTCGGGAGAAGAATATATACCCACAGAAAATGTAAAATATGGGATCGCTGTTGATTCTATCGGCTCTGAAATGGGATTTCAGAATGGTGATAAGATTGTTGCGGTAGATGGAAAACCAGTTGAGAATTTTTTAAAGATCCCGTCTGGCATCATCATTAATTTAGCTCAAACGGTCACCGTTGAACGGAATGGGCAACGGTTGAGTGTGCCGATTGACCAGTCGATGATCAAAAAAGCAATTGACAACAAGTCGGTGGATTTCATATCTATCCGGATGCCTTTTGTGGTTAAGGGGTTTGCTTCAAACTCCCCTGCCAAATCTGCTGGAATAGAGGTGAATGACCAGGTTATCGCAATAAATGGGCAGTCAGCTTTCTATTATGATGAGGTAAAAAAACTGCTTAGAGCCAACCGCGGCGGTCAGATTGATGTTTCATTCCTGCGAAACAATGACACAGTTACTACCCCGATCGCACTTCCTTCAGATGGCCTGCTTGGTGTTATTATGGCACCGCCCACTGAGTTCATGCCAACCCGTACAATCAAATATTCGCTCTTGAGTGCACTGCCCGCAGGTATTAGTAAGGCCCGGGAGACTCTTTCGAACTATGTTAAACAGTTCGCTCTGATTTTTTCATCTGAAGTACAGGGCTATAAGCACGTTGGTGGTTTCATCAGCATTGCAAATGCCTTCGACCCATCATGGAACTGGTCTAACTTCTGGTCGTTTACCGGGTTTCTATCTATTGCTCTAGCTTTCATGAATCTGCTGCCTATTCCCGCACTCGATGGCGGTCATGTTCTCTTCACCCTCTACGAAATGGTGACTCGAAGAAAACCCAATGAAAAATTTCTTGAGTATGCTCAGTTTGCAGGCATGATCATTTTATTTACACTTCTCGTTTATGCAAATGGAAATGACATTGTAGGTCTTTTCCGATAGCGTCATCCTTACACACAAATGAATTACTTTGAATTTTACGAAATACCTGTGTCGTTTTCAATAGATCAGCAACTATTGAAAAACAAATTTTTTGAACTTAGTAAGAAGTATCATCCTGATTTCTTTGTTAATAAAGAATCAGTGCAGCAGAAGGAGATGCTTGACATTTCTACATTCAATACGAAAGCTTTTCAGACATTGTCTGATTTTAATAAGCGGATGAAATATATTCTTGAGTTGAAAAATCAAATATATGAGGGGGAACGGTATGAGCTTCCATCTGGCTTTTTAATGGAGATGATGGAGATAAATGAGAGCATGATGGATGTAAAAATGGATGGAGATGCAGAAAAGATCATTGGCATCAGGAGGCACGTTGAAGATTTGTTTGAAAATTTATACGAAGAAGTTCGTACACTTATTGAATCATATGATGATGCTACTGCAGGGCAAGAAACATTAAAAAAGATAAAGGATTATTATTACAAGAAGAAATACCTTTTGCGTATTCAGCATAGTTTAGATACTTTTGAATTTAGTGAGAAGATATCCTGATCATTTTAAAGCAACCCTACGACTAAAGATTTTAACGGAAGTGTTTCACTTCTATAAAATCTAAACTTTGCCCGGGTGGCGGAATTGGTAGACGCGCCAGACTCAAAATCTGGTAGTAGCAATACTGTGGGGGTTCGATTCCCTTCCCGGGCACAATTATTATTTCGTTCGTTTTGGAAAATGAAATAGTTACAGCGGTATCAATTTAATAGGGTACACTATAGGGGACAGTTTTAGTTAATTTTTCGCTAAGATTTTAACCATCGCCGTATTAAGTAACTACGCCTTTAGCAATTCCGGTAAAGCTATATGGCTGAACTTCCCTTATGAATATGCACCCTCCTCTTGCGGTGGAACTCAGCATTGGACTTTATATAATAATAATTCTTTTTGTGATTAAAGCAAATTAGAAGGGTTGAACAATGATTAAACTTTCGTATCGTTCAACCCTTTCTTATTATTTGTTCTAATGAAATGGTTATTTATTTTGCTGGTGATTAGCTCGTGTGAAAAAGTTTCAACAATAAATTTGCCCGCATTTACTGAACAACCAGTAATGAATGCTCTTTTGACCAAGGATAGTTTATTAAGCATACATATAAGCAAAGCAGTGGAAACTAATTCATTGGAAGAGGGAAACATTAATGATGCATTAATTGATGTTTATAAAAACGCCACCTTCTTTGAAACGCTTTCGGCAACAGAAAGCGGTTGGTATCTTTCATTAAACACCATGGTATTGTCTGGCAATAAGTATAAAGCGGTCTCACATACTTATTTAGGAGAAATGATGGCAGAAACTTTTGTTCCCACGAAATCTGAATTCCAGATCAATTACAGAATTGATAGTGCCGGTTTAGATACTGATGGAGATCAATTCGATGAAATTAGCCTCTCAATTTATGATGATCCCGATAATGTAAATTTTTATGAGATTATCCTAAAAGTTTATAATATTCAGGCAGCACAGTATAATTTTCCTTTTTTGGCTGCGCTTTCGTCTGATGATGAAGTAATTATGCGCGAAGGTATTCAAAATTGGGGCAATTCACTTCTTTTTTCTGATAAGGGTTTTAACGGATTAGAAAAACAGGTACTTATAAAATACCGTTTAAATGGTGCACTGGATAATAGTGGTAATCTTATAGGTTATGAT
>JACCZV010000163.1 GCA_013695775.1 Chitinophagales bacterium
TAAGATTTCTACTAAATTACTATAAATATTATAATAAGCCTGTCTTATGACTGAAAGATTTCTTCATTATCTGTGGAAGATGAAGCTCCTGAACAACAATCATCTGACAACGACTGAGGGCAGCACGGTGAGGATTATATCGTCAGGCGAGCATAATAGCGACTCGGGTCCTGATTTTCATCAGGCCCGCATAAAGATAGATGAAACCACATGGGTAGGAAATGTTGAAATTCACCTTCGATCATCAGATTGGCTCTCACACCATCATCATGAAGATAAGGCCTACGACAATGTAATTCTGCATGTAGTTTATGTGGACGATGATCCTGTGCTGCGGCAAGACGGAAGCAAAATACCCTGCCTCGAAATTCGTGATCGCTATGATGCTGCGATCTATGAAAACTATCAAAGCCTGATGCAAAGCCCACTGTGGATCCCCTGCGAGCATCAAATAAAGAAGGTAAATGAGATTACGATTCACCAATGGCTGAACCGCCTGACGGCAGAAAGATTGGAAGCTAAGATTCAGCCCATCTTGCATACGCTGAAAGAAAATGAAAACAACTGGGAACAAACTTTTTATGAATTCGTCGCGATGTCCTACGGTTCAAAAGTGAATGCAGAACCTTTCAGGCTGCTGGCAAGAGCTCTGTCAGTGAAAGTTCTCGCTCGTCACAAAAATAACTTGTTTCAGCTTGAAGCCCTCTTATTCGGAACCGCTGGATTTCTTAATGAACAATATTCTGATTCATACCCGGAAGAACTTAGAAAAGAATGGGGATTTCTTCAAATGAAATATGGAGTAACCCCGTTAAAAAAACATCTATGGAAGTTTTTACGATTAAGGCCGGCGAACTTTCCAACGGTCCGCATCGCGCAGATGGCTCAATTGATCTTTAAATCTGCACACCTGTTCTCCAGGATCCTTGAAACAACAGAGTCTAAAACGATTGCTTCCTTTTTTAAGGCAGAGGCATCTGAATATTGGAGTAGTCATTACTTGTTCGATAAGCTTTCAGATGATAAGAACAAATCATTTGGAAAATCTTCAGCTGAGCTGATATTGATAAATACAGTTGCACCATTCATCTTTGTATATGGAAAGCTTCGGGATGAGCAGGAATATTGTGATAGAGCAATCAAAATATTAGAGCACATCAGTGCTGAGAGAAATAACATTATAGAAAACTGGAAGCGCATGGGGATCAGTCCTGCAAATGCTTTTGATTCGCAAGCGTTGCTGCAACTGAGAAATTGTTATTGCAAGAATTTCAGGTGCCTTGATTGTGCTATTGGTCATAAAATTCTTTTAACCGGAAAGGTCCCTTAGTGTTTATAATCACATTCATTACACTAAAATTTTAATTGAAATCTCTACAAAAGCATATAATTTTAAACCATGAACCGTCTTAAATACTTCGTTGAAGGGAGAATTTTTGGTGTATGCACTTTTCTTGGAGAAAAATTAGGAATTGCTTCCTCTTATATTCGGTTGTTCTTCATCTATGCAACATTTATAGCAATCACCTCTCCTATCATCATTTACCTGATTCTTGCTTTCTGGATTAACATTAAAAAATACATCACCCGGAAAAGAAACCCGGTTTGGGAATGAACGAACTGGTGAAATATGCCTGTGAAAGATCATCGGCCTAACTAAATTATAAGATACAACACAACAACCGTGGCTGTATTAGCATAGGTTTAATCAACAATCAGCTTGCCTTGTCCTATAAAGATGTTGTTTTCAAAAACACGGTAGAAGAAAATTCCTGCTTTAAAGTCGTCCCTTTTAATTTCCGTCAGGTTATCTATTATTCGCATTTGCTTAATTACTCTACCAAATGCATCATAGAATTCAATTTTTAATTCGCTTCTATCAGGTCTTAAAATTCTTATTGTTGAACGGTCGTACAAGGGATTAGGAAAAATGTCAATTATGACATGAGGTATCTGGTGATCATTAGTTCCTGTCGGAATAACATAAACTTCAAATGGTTCATCATACCCTTGACAACCCGCAGAGTCTGTTACCATTGCTATGTAGTAGGTTGTTGTATCAGGTGAAACAAATGGATCGGAAACATTCGGATCGGAAATATAGTAATTCGGTGACCATTCATAAAGCAAGGGCGGGCAACCGCTACCAATACCAGGGTACAATTGGGTCGTGTCACCCTGATTGATAACAACGAACTTATCTTCAAGTGACCATACATATGAACAAAATTTAACAATTATTGTGTCGCTGCAGATATTACCCAGGCTATCCGAAACTGTTAAATAAAATGCAAGCGTATCGCTATTATGTTCAATTAGCAATGGATTCGCTGTGGATGTATCGTTCAAATAGTCAGACGCGGAATAGAATAAACTATTCAAAATAGAATAGCTACAAGTCCACGTATATGTGTATGGAGGTGTCCCTCCTATTACTGATGGTGAACCTCCTAAGTAAAACGCATCTATTCCGATGCTTACGCAGAACGTTGAGTCTTTGCCAGCGTTTGCTGTACATTGTCCGTATGTATTTAGCGAGAACAGTACAGCCGCCAGAAGGCAGACAGTAAATATTTGTATTTGTGGTTTCATTAAAAGAAGGACTTATAGTTTACTTGAGCGGAATAGAAGGCACTCATATGCAAACCTGTTATAAAGTTAAATAAAATAGATAAATAGTACCTTATTGCACAGATTTAGAAGATGCGGGATTAACAGTTTTTTGAACTTCGTCTAATTTGCTGCGAAGCGTTTTTATCTGCGAATTCTTCAACCACACTTTTCGAGCCGGCAATATCCAGCCTGCAATAAAGCCAAAAAAGAAAATCAGCAAGGTGATGAATGCCAGTGAACCCTGGAAATTCCAAAATAGAAAATCCAGCGCAATAGTGGAAGTATTTTGGATTGCAAAAACCAGAGCGAAGAGCAGCAGTATGATGGTGAGAATATAAATGCGATTCATGCGTAAAAGTTTTTCCGTAGAAGTGAAAGTTAAAAATAATCGCTGAAAACTTACAATTTTTGATATTCCTCTATTCGGAAAATTGTAGGGTCATCAGAAGCAAAGAATTATCTTCAGAAGTCTATTAAATCCTCCTTCCCTTCATCGCTTTACTGATCACCGCATCCATCACACGTTGAGCAAAGGGTTGAGTATATTCATTCAACTCTTCCATCTTCAAAAGAATCATATCCTTGTCGTTGGTTTCAAGTGATGCCTTTAAGGAAACCATATAATTCTTCATGCCCTCACCTTCCTCCGGAGAGAGCAACGCTGCATTTGCATGTAAAAACTTATATGCTGAAAGCAAAACCTGCTGTGCTTCCGTTTTTGCTTCAAGAACCGATCTCAGCTGCATGTCAACCTTTGCATGTGTTATGGATTCAAGGAGCATTTTTTCTACTTCAGTATCTGTAAGTCCATATTGCGGTTTGATGTCGATGCTTTGTTC
>JACCZV010000169.1 GCA_013695775.1 Chitinophagales bacterium
CCGGCCGCGGTTTTTATTCCTGCCGGGTTGTGGTTTCTCTCATCGGGAAATGCATTCGCGGGCATAGGAATCATTTTGTATCAACTGATTTTGGTGGGGGTGGTAGAATACTTTCTTCGCTTTTATATTGCCCGAAAGATCGGCAACATTCATCCTATCATTATCGTCCTCGGCCTTCTAATCGGGCTTCCTCTTTTTGGAATCCTCGGATTGGTTATTGGGCCTTTAATTGTATCATTTTTTATATTGCTTGTAGGCTTGTATGAATCCGACTTCGTAGAAAAATAGCTTTCAAAAGAAATCAACAGCGTATTAAAAACGATTCGCCCAAACCTTAACATAATATTTATGGAGAACCTCCCTTTGAAGCAAAAAGATGTAATGGCTGGATTTGTTTCGGTTACATTTAAAGAGAATGATGATTTTAATATTTTCTGCGCACGAGTCGCCGGCTATAATGCTGAACGTTTTGAAGCTGTAGCATTGCGTTTCTTTACAGGTGAAGAAACAATAATTACAATTTACGCAAGAGATAAATCACGTAAAACCACTTCTGATGAACATCATCTGGCAGTTCACAAATTTAAAATTCTACAATCGATGGAAGAGTTCTTTAAAGAAATACGGCAAATGAACTTTACTATTTCAAACAGCCAATTTGATATGTGGGATATGGAAGTAACCAATAAGTAATGCAAATAAATATTAATATCACCGTATTCTCAGGAATCATATAAAATGAAAGATCTATTTAGGCTTTGTCATACTATCATTTTTGTTTCTATCAGTCACAGGATTATATTGGGCTGAATCTGTTGCGGAGTTGGATGAATTTACACCATGAGGTGATACCGTAGTTGTATTTGCAGGTGTTGTGGTGGGATCAATATAGTTTTGATTTACAGAATCATCTGTGCCCGCCTCGCTCTTTCTCTCCAGTGAATTCTTGTTTCCATCACCATTACAAGAGAGAAAGGCTATTGCCATAAATAAAATTGCTATTGTTTTCATATGTAGTTTAACGGATTAATTTATTCAATGCGTTTCATAATAAAGCTTGTAATATTTCAAATATTCGGCCACCGATCCCTGAGGTAACTGAAATTATTTGCCTATACATCTATTCCCCTATCCGGTGGAATCTTCATCTCTATAACGTTTTATTTCATCGTGAGATGTCTTTAGAGCAGCTTTTTGAGAACTCAAGAATTCAGCAAGCCCCAGGGGAAGATCATCCTCTGCTAATGCCAATTCATATGCTCGTTGAGCCGTATCTTCTCCAAATTCACATGCACTAAGCGTGGATTTCCGATCGTTACCAGTGAATGTTGCCTTTACTTCCATCCAGGCGCGGTAAAGTTTACCTGAGCCAGTAGTGCCTTCTGCCGGCTCACCTCCAAGTCTCTGTACCTCTTGGGTCAGTTCCTTCAGATAAATGCGGCTTTCGCCTGTCATGCGATGAAATAAAATTCGCAGATCTTCATCTTCTTCCTGCGTTTCTTTTGCTGCCCTGTTATAACCCTCTATGCGGTCATTATTGATTCTGATTAAATCATTTAGTATCTCAATTGTATTTTCGTTATTGCTATCCACTGTACCATTGCCTTTAACTCGTGATAATTACCGCAGAAAATCTACTAACATTTGCGCTCCTATTTAAGGAAAATTTCAACTTCAGTCTATTAAATTTTTTTAAGCAATCACTTTTTCAATTCCGGTAGTGCAATTGCTGGCATGGGATTCGAATTGTAAGATTATAAATTTCAAATCTATGAAAAATCTAATAATAAAATCGTTGTCAATCGCGCTCTTTACGTTCACGGGCGATATGATTGCAAAAGCTCAAACGGAAAATCAAGTCAACTCAAAAACACCGGCAACTTCGGTTCCGGAAAATATTGAATCCCATTTTAAATCAGCTTATAAGAAGGCAGGCACCGTTGAATGGCAACAAAGTGGAAGCAATTATAAAGTAATGTTTACTGACGAAAATAACCTTCACCATACGGTCTTATATGACAGAGAGGGGCAAGTAATAGGGAAGGAGAGCGAAATGGATGAACAGACAGTTCCAAAGACCATTAGAGAATATTTTGTAAACAATTTTCCTGCTGCAGAAACATATAGAGTTTGGCGAATTGAGGATGAAACAGGTAAGATTTCTTTCTATTCTCCAGTTAAAGATGCTGTGGTCTTTTTTAAGGAAGATGGCACCTTCGATCGCCGAGATGAGAGGTTACCGGAAAACATAGAACAAAAATAAATTCACAATGTCCGGCAGTAGAAGAAGTATACCTTTAAATATTTTTTGGAGGCCGGACTACAGTTCATTTTTTTTCGCGAAGCCCTATTATCATTTGCTCCCCCTCCAGGACTTGAACCTGGGACCTACTGATTAACAGTCAGCCGCTCTAACCAACTGAGCTAAGGAGGAGTATTTATCTTATGCCATCGGTATTAGCAACCGGCATTAAACAGACCGGCAAAAATAACCGTTTATGTTAAAAATGGAAAACTTATTATAATCGGTCTGCACTCAAATCTTTTTGAGAGCGGTGGAATGGAGAGATTGAATCAAATCCTTCCCATTTAAATCATTGCAGCCTCGGTTTACAATTCCAAACTTAAGCAGAGAATATAGCCTTATTGGGTGAACCTTTTCGCCTGCAATTGTTTTACTTTTATTCCTGAATTCTTATCGAAATAATTCTCTCTCTGTGAATCTACGCTTCACCAAATACATACCTCCGCCAGAAGGCGGTGACCCGTTTCGCCAACTGCTTAATCTTTTTCTGCAATTGCTTCAACACACGAAGGGCGATGCCAATGAGGCCCTGCAGTGGATGAACCAACTGGATAAAGAATACAAGATAACAGATAATGAATATGGGATGGGCGATTTCATAGACGAATTAAAAGAAAAGGGATACCTGGAGGAAAATCCTGTAAGTGGTGATTTGTCAGTAACTGAAAAAGCCGGCCAGGTAATTCGCAAG
>JACCZV010000179.1 GCA_013695775.1 Chitinophagales bacterium
CTCAGGGGGTACTACCGAATAAAAGTCACTATTTTGAAATTGATAGTCGCGATTCAGTGCAGTTAGCTGGCTCATTATCTGATCATCTGTTATATTTTGTGCTGGTGTGTTCCATACCACATGAACAACCACTGGAATTGTTGTAGCTGCGGCCCCACCTGTGCTACCACCTGTTGACATTAGTGTTATGGTAATTTCCATGTTGGTAGTATTCGATATGCAATCCCATTCATCCAGTAACACATCGTAATCACCGCTTGCGGGACATACAAAATTAATTGAGCTGGCCCCTCCCAAAACACCGCATCCATCATCATCAAACGCAAGAGGGCTGCCACCACCGGCAGGGTAAATGGTGAATTGAGAATCAAAAGTAGGACTAGCGCAACTACTGATGTTGTAGGTATAACCTTCAATCATGTTTGTAAGCCGAATTATGTCGCCGCCCCAGCATTCTGAAGCTACTACACCCTCACCAACCTGGGTAGGCACATCACCTTCGAGGTAGAGTACATTATCATATGGACATTGAGCTGACACCTCATTTGTAATCATTGCGAAAGCAAGAATCGCAATCGTGATTTGTAAAAGATGTTTCATGATATTTTACGATTATTTGATGATAGGAGTGAGTTGATTTTTTTGCCGTGCGGCACGGGCTGCTTTCATCTCTTCTTCTGAAAGAAGAGATGAAGTGCTCTGTGTTGGTTGGGAGAGCTTATAGGCTTCTTTCGCTTTTGCATAATTAAGGCGGTCAATTTTTTCATCGCCTGTGGGTGTAAAGCCAAACAGATGGGGAAATTTAGCTGTATGCAACTCTGTTGCCGGTACCGAATTATTTTGCGGATGGGTTTTTATCCATTCCTGAAGTTTACTTTCTTCTGCGGCCATACGATCCGCAAGTGAGGGATCGACCTGCAGGCGATGCTGGTAATATTCAGTAGTACCACAGGTACGCTGTGCAAACGAGGAGGTGGTAACAATGGCAGTAAAAACTATGGGAAGAATCAGCATGATCCTGTTCCCTTTAATAAAATTTGGATTTCTCATGGTATTAATGGGTTTATTGAGAATGCAGTAGGTCAATTAATTATTTACATAAAGAATTCACTTTGGTTTTATTTGTCTTCCCGTTATCTTAAAAACTCTTCACCCATTTATCACAAAAATATTGCAGCGTTGCAGGTACGACCTTGAAGCTGATCACCTTGGTTTCCAGGGCTGTGGGATTGCTTATAGAACCAATGAGGCAAATATATTTAATTTCAATAGGATTAGAACGATAAAGTTTTATAGTTATCGCCTAATTCGACTCTGTCAGAAGCCTGAGAAGTAGATATTCCCTAAAATCAAAATAGATGATTCTCAAATAATTTTATGAACTTTAGGAACTATGATTAGGCTAATTAGAGAATAGTAAAATTCGATACTTATTAAAAAATGTCTGCCGCAAGAAACCACCTTTACGACTTTAGAAAAATGGATTTTTATTATTTAAGAAGCCCATGTATAGATCATATAAAAAAAGCTGCAAGTTTCATAGGCATAAAAAAATCCGTTCAGGATTTCTAAACGGATTAATTAAAAGATAAGATGGTGGGTTACGATACAAGCTGAACGCCTACTGCATTCAAACCTTTTTTACCTTCGGTTACATCGAATGTTACCTCATCTCCTTCACGGATGTCGTCTCTTAATTCGGATACATGAACAAAAACATCATGACCCGTTTCGTTGTCGCAAATAAATCCAAAGCCTTTGGAATTATTGAAAAATTTTACTTTGCCTTTTTTCATTTTTTTATTAATTAAATTTAGATGTTAAAGATAGACTATTTTATTGGGGGTTTTACCCTTTTTGTTATACCGGTTTTAAAAGATTCATGTCTGGCCGGTAATTAACTTCTAAGCTCTGGAGTATCTCCGGCTTCTTTCAGACCTGTCATTTGCTCTTTTTGAAGATGTAGAGGCAATGACTGATTCTCTCTCAACCATCTTAGCATGAGGATTACTTTTGTAACCATGCTCTTGAACAGGAATGGCATAACCAGTGGTTCTTTGAATATCCCGTAGCAGCATTCTCTCGTCCGGACTACAAAATGAATAAGCAAATCCCTTAGCTCCTGCACGGGCGGTGCGCCCAATGCGATGGGTATAGGAATCAGCCTGATCAGGCAAATCGTAGTTGATAACGTAGGGAAGCTCTTTCACATCTATTCCTCTCGATGCCACGTCTGTAGCAACCAGCATTGTAACACGCCTTGTTTTAAAATCATCAAGGGCACGTTGCCGAATGTTTTGTGATTTGTTTCCGTGTATGGCCTGCGCACGAATGCCTTTCTGTCCCAGAGCCTTCACCAGCTTATCAGCCCCACGTTTCGTTCTTGTAAACACGAGAGCCTGTGAGATCGGCTCATTCCTGATAAGGTCGCAAAGCAATGCTGTTTTGCTGATCTTATCAACCATAAATAATTTTTGCTCCACCATCACTTCCGATCCGGGAGCTGGCTTTATCTCTATCGTTACAGGATTTCGAAGCAATGAGGAGGCAAGCTTTTTTATCTCAGGGGGCAACGTTGCAGAAAAAAATAAGGTCTGCCGATTTGCAGGAACTTTCGATACAATTTTTTTTATATCGGGAATGAAACCCATGTCGAGCATTTTATCTGCCTCATCAAGAACCAGATATTCGACCTCATTCAGTTTTATGAATCCCTGATCCATGAGGTCAAGCAACCTGCCCGGCGTGGCAACTATAATAGATACGCCGTTACGTAGCTGAGTCGTTTGTGCATGCTGAGATACACCCCCAAAGATCACGGCCTGCTTCAATCCGAGATGTTTTCCATATTCCCGGAAGCTGTCTCCTATCTGCTCTGCAAGCTCACGCGTGGGAGCAAGTACAAGTGTCCTCACAGCACGGGTAGATCTCTCCTTGCTGCTCATCAGTTGCAGCAAGGGGAGAGCGAATGCTGCTGTTTTTCCCGATCCTGTCTGGGCACTGCCAAACACATCGCTCCCCTCCAGAATTACAGGAATGGCTTTTTGTTGTACTGTAGTAGGGTGTACATAACCCTTGGTCTTCAATGCCTGTAAAATAGACGCTGACAGATTTAATTTTTCAAAAGACATTATTTATTGTTTTTGTGAATGCGCAAAGCCCTTCATCCTTGCTTTTAGGCAATTATGCTTTGCTGCTAAATACATGAGAAGGAGAAAGTAATCTGCGAAGAGATATGAAAATCTTTTTAACGGCAGCACAGTGCCCAACTCTATAATGGGTGCGAAGATACAATAATTACATAAACACCAATAGCAGCCGCTGGTATAGTGAGTCCATTATGGCTGCAACTCAGTAATATCTATGTTAAGTGATCACACAATCCTTGGGTTCGGTTCATTTCCATTAATTTAGCAACCATTTTATTCTTTCTCTTTTGATTTTTTCCGATTTCAATTTATGTACTCCCTTGCTCGAGGGGCTTGATGCGATGGGCTTCAGCAAGCCTACACCAATCCAGGAAATGGTGATACCATTGATTCTCCAGGGAAAAGATGTGATTGCAACAGCGCAGACCGGTACTGGCAAAACTGCTGCGTACCTGTTACCAGTATTAAATAATATTTCACACAATGCCATTCCGCATACCTCTACGCTGATTATTGCGCCAACCAGAGAGTTGGCTCAGCAGATTGACCAGGCCTTTCAGGGGTTTGCATACTTCACCCATGCGAGCTCTATTGCAGTGTATGGAGGCAGTGATGGCACTGTTTTCGACCGCGAGAAGAAAGCTCTCCAGGAAGGCACCTCTGTGGTGATAGCTACTCCGGGAAGGCTTTTCAGTCATATGAATATGGGCAATGCAAGGTTCAATCAGCTTGACTGTCTCATTCTTGATGAAGCTGATAAGATGCTGGACATGGGATTTTATGATGACATCATTCGGATCATCAGCTTTCTCCCTGCAAAAAGGCAGAACCTGCTTTTTAGCGCAACAATGCCACCCAAAATGCGGGAGCTCGCCCGCCGTATTATGTCCGCACCGGCAGAAGTGAACATTGCCATGAGCAAGCCTGCAGAGGGAATTTTACAAGGAGCATACTTACTTTATGACAATCAAAAAACGACATTGCTAAAGAGCTTGCTCGATAAAAAAAATTTAACCAGCGTGCTCATCTTTGCTTCCACAAAAAGCGGCGTGAAAGCGCTGGAGCGAGAACTCAAATCCCTGAATCTTTCTGCGAAAGCAATTCATTCGGATCTTTCACAGGAGGAGAGAGAAAATGTCCTGCTCAGTTTTCGCAATCGCAATACACAAATACTAGTCGCTACAGATATTCTATCACGAGGCATTGACATAGACAGCATAGGACTTGTAGTAAATTACGACGTGCCGGGTGATGCTGAAGATTACGTTCACCGGGTAGGACGCACTGCACGTGCCGAATCAACAGGTGTAGCGTTGACATTTATAAACGAGCATGACCAGCAGCGCTTTGCACAAATTGAAACTCTTATTGATAGAACTATTCCCAAGCTTGCCATGCCACAAGACCTTGGCACTGGACCATTGTGGAATCCTAAGGAATTTAGAACTTATAACTACCGCAACAAAAGTTCCGGAAGAGGTAAGAATAAGAGGAAATAACATATATGTTTCGATTCAGTTACATAACTGTTATTTATTTGCGCAATGATGTTTGCATTCAGGAAAAAGAAGTAGTTGAAAATTAATCATCCTTTTAATTGAATCGCTACTTGCTCAGCACAACTTTGACCATCGATTGCCGCTGATACTATACCGCCCGCATAACCAGCGCCTTCACCTACAGGATACAATCCTTTAATGCAAGTATGCTGAAAGGTTTCTTTATTTCGTGGAATTCTTATTGGTGAAGAAGTTCTTGACTCAACTCCATGAATCACTGCTGCATTGGTTAAGTAACCGTGCATCCTTTGCTCAAACTGTTTGAATGCCGACCGAAGGCTCAATGAAATATTTTTTGGAAGCAAATCGTGCAATGGAGCGGATTTAATACCGGGTTGATAGGAGCTTTCAGGTAACGTTGATGAAAACTTTCCATTTACAAAGTCCGTCAAACGTTGTGCTGGTGCAGTTTGCGATCTGCCGCCGGCTTCAAAAGCCATATGCTCAAGGTCACGCTGGTATTGAACCCCTGCAAATTTTCCATATCTGGAATATGCAGTCAGGTCTTCCATTTGAATTTCGACAACAACTCCGGCATTTGCGTAGAGATTATTTCTTTTCGACGGAGACCATCCATTCACCACAACTTCTTCGGGGGAGGTTGCACAGGGTGCAATAATTCCACCCGGGCACATGCAAAAAGAGTATACGCCCCGGCCATTAACCTGGTGAACAAGGCTGTAACTCGATGGAGGAAGAAATTTTCTTGCCTTCTTCACTTCAATAGTATTGCGGCAATGATATTGAATGCTGTCAATCAACTCCTGCGGATGTTCAACCCGAACACCCATAGCGAAAGGTTTTGCTTCAATTAAAATATTTTTCCTGATAAGTAATTCAAAAATATCCCTTGCGGAATGCCCGGTAGCAAGGATCAAAGTATCGGTGTCAAACACTTTCTGCTCTTTATTAATGGTTGAATGCGTGATAATGCTTTTGATACAATCCTGCTCTATAATAATGTCTGACAACCGTGTGTGGAAATGAAATTCACCACCACAGCTGAGAATAGTTTCACGAATGTTCTCGATGATTGCAGGCAGCTTATTCGTACCGATATGTGGGTGGGCATCTATGAGAATCTCACAATCAGCCCCATGGAATATCAGTAACTCAAGGATTTTTTTTACATCACCACGCTTCGTGCTTCTGGTATAAAGTTTTCCATCGGAATAGGTTCCTGCACCGCCTTCACCATAGCAATAATTTGAATCTGGATTTACAATGTGATTCTTATTCAGCTCTGCAATATCACGACGGCGCTCACGGACTGTTTTGCCACGGTCTATGATAATCGGGCGGATGCCTGCTTCTAATAATCGTAGCGCAGCAAATAATCCTGCAGGCCCTGCTCCAATAATCACCACCGACCAGTCGGGAGAAGCCTGATGAAAATAAAATGTGGGAATATGATTTACAGGCTCCTTATCTGAATAAATTTCAATTTTCAGATTAATAAGAATGTTTCGTTTTCTTGCATCAATAGACCGGCGGGTGATGCGATAGTCTTTAAAATCTTTGATTTTATCATGAAGCGTGGCGAGAATTATTTTTTTCAGTGCTTCTTCATCTGCTGCCTCTTCTGGGCTGACAGCTAAATTCATTTCCTGAACCATAGTGGAAAGTGTTTTCTTTCAACAGGTATAAGGTGAGACAATTGTCAATTAATTTCTCATCTCTTTAAAAGCATTGATCAATCCATTTGTAGAACCATCATGTGATGAACTGGTAGAATCATCTTTCAGCTCTTTCAACACTGCGCCTGCAAGCTGTTTCCCAAGCTCAACGCCCCATTGATCGAAACTGAAAATGTTCCATATTACTCCCTGTACAAAAATCTTGTGTTCATATAACGCGATTAGTTGCCCGAGAGTAAAGGGAGTTAGTTTACTTATCAGGAAAGAATTTGTAGGGCGGTTTCCCGCAAACACTTTATAGGGTATAAGTGAAGCTCGTTCTTCGGCTGATAGGTGCTTTAATTCCTCCTCTACCTCTTCTTTTGTTTTTCCATTCATCAACGCTTCTGTTTGCGCAAAAAAATTAGAGAGCAGGATGTTATGATGATCACCAATTGCATTGTGACTTGTAGCCGGTGCAATAAAATCACATGGAATCATAACGGTACCCTGATGGATTAACTGATAGAATGCATGTTGACCATTGGTGCCCGGTTCTCCCCAAATTACCGGTCCCGTTTGGTAATCTATAGGATTTCCATTTCGGTCAATATGTTTTCCATTGCTCTCCATGTTACCTTGCTGAAAGTAAGCTGGAAAGCGGTGCAAATATTGGTCATATGGGAGTATAGCCTCTGTTTGAGAACTAAAAAAATTCCGATACCAGATACCAATTAAAGCCATGATTACAGGTATATTTTCATTGAAAGGTTTTTCTTTGAAATGCTGATCAGTTTCCTGACCACCTTTCAGTAGCTCTTCAAAATTATCGTACCCGACCGTGAGCGCAATGGATAAGCCTACAGCACTCCATAAGCTATATCTTCCTCCAACCCAATCCCAGAAACGGAAGATGTTATGGGAATCAATTCCAAATTTAACGACCAGCTCTTCATTTGTTGAGAGGGCCACAAAATGCTTAGCTACAAAACCCTCATCCAGCGCATATTTCAAAAACCAATCTCTGGCAGTATACGCATTGGTCATAGTTTCCTGCGTAGTGAATGTTTTGGATGCTATAATGAAAAGTGTTTCCTCCGGCGTAATTTTTTTTAATGTTTCAGCGATCGCTGATCCATCAATGTTAGAGATGAAATATGGTTGCAACCCATCTAACCAATAGGGACGCAGTGCTTCTGTAACCATCACTGGTCCCAGATCGCTGCCGCCTATTCCAATGTTTACTATATACCTGATCTTCTTCCCGGAATATCCTTTCCATGTGCCATTGTGAATTTTTTTACAGAAAAGTTTCATCTGCGTTCTCACTTTATATATTTCAGCCAGCACATCTTTCCCTTCGGATATAATTGGTTGGTTTGAAAAGTTGCGCAAGGCAATATGAAGCACAGAACGATTTTCTGTTGCATTGATTTTTTCTCCGCTGAACATTGCTTCAATAGCGGTTTTCAAATTACATTCTTCTGCTAACTGAAAAAGCAGATCGAGAGTTTTTGAGGCGATAATATTTTTTGAATAATCAAAGAGCAGGTCAGGCGTTCTGATTGAAAATTGTTGGAACCTTTTAGGATTACTAATGAAGAGGTCCTTCATTTTCATGGTGCTTATCTCTTTATGATGCGCAGATAATTGCTGCCACGCACTCGTTTGCGTTGGATTGATACTGGGAAAATCTTTTTTCATCTTACAATAAAAATGCAGGTATTTATGCAATTCAGCGAAATGATGCCAGTGTTAATGCATAAGTAAATAAAGTTAAATGATGTTCTTGCGCGATGTTTGGATGAAGAATTGCTAACGTACGAATCTTAAGATCAATAAACATTATGAAAAAAATTTCGGTCATTCTATCGCTATTGTTTATTGTAAATGTTTCAACGAACAATGTAGCGGCATCCGGCATATATCCGAAGGTGAATTTTGCTGATGCCATGTTTCTCCCCCACACTTACACTTCGGATGATGATAAATTGCCGAATCTCCTGGAATGGAATTTATTGAAAAATGTTCAAACCAAAAAAGCGGATGCAGAAATCACAATTACCGATTCACGCATAGAGTTAAACCGCAGGGTATGGACTTTCTCTACGTCAGATATTTTTTACAGGAAAGGATTCACGCCGTATGATGTAACTCAGGAAGAGTATGTAACTCTTGTAAGAAATCTTCATCCGTATGCGGTAGCCTATTCAGAAGGGAAAACAAGTGACTGGGCACGTCAAAAAATCGGAGATACTGCCGTATTTGGGGGAACAGGTAATGGTTACAATATTCCTTCCTGGGTTCCATCTGAGGTTTTGCAGGGTGTTGGCAACCAAAAATTTTTCCTGAACGGAAAACCTTACGATTTTTTCAACGCTTATGTAAGAATGATTCACAAGATTCCGGCCCGGGGATATGTTTTAGGCAATATAATGACAGGAACTTGTGCGGAAGTAATCTGGATGATTAGCTTAACCAATCCCGAATATGTTCAGCTTGGATTGGAACAGATGCGAGCAGCAGCTTATTCAGAATACTGGAGAAAAAGTCCGGGATCGTACAAGGCGAAATTTAACAGGTGGGCAGATTCAATAAAGGCTGTGTATCCTAAGGTAAAAATTATTGCCGATGTTCCTCCCTCACGATCTAATGTGGAATCTGACAGAGGCTGGATTAAGGAATTGCAACGTGATCTTAAAGCAGATGCGGTTCGTGACTATTGGCACCTACACCATACCAGCCAGAGTGAATTCAGCGGTGATATAAGAAAAGATGCCATGGTAATGAATGAAATTTTTCAAACCAACATTTTAAGGCTTCTTGAAAAACAAAAAAACCTGTTTCCTGACAAAGAGTTGGTGATAGATCAATGGAGCGTGTCGCTTACAGGTGACGGAGGAAGAAATCCATATAAAAGGACATTTTTCGCCACCGGATATATTCCCCGAATGGCTGAATTTATGGTCAACTACAATCGTGACCATGACAATGCGATCGCCTCAGCCAAATATGAAAATCTGAAGCAGTTGATTGGAAGCAAAGGCATAATGAGTATGGAATATGAGGTAACCAGAATTACTGCCAATATTTTTTCTGAGTCGGGAACGGTATTAAATGTGCAGCACCCTGCAGGGGTTCATATATTCGGAGCCAAAACGGCACAGAAATATAAATTGCTCGTATTTAATGACAGCGGCAAATCAATACAGTTGCCCCAGCAGATCAACTGTGATGGCAAAATGCTCAATGTATATGTGAATGAAGCATTATCAAGCCCTGACCTTACAGCAACTACCTGGTCTAATTACAAAACAGAGGGAGAGGTGAAACCCTATTCTATTTTATATGTAGAGCTTAGATAAGTAACACTATAAATTTAGGAATGGATAAAGCTTTATTCATCCAGACCTGGTTGTTAATCACGCCGTAACCTCAAACTGCATTTCATTTAACCGCCGGTAAAGTCCGGAGGAATTATTCATCAGGGTTTCATGGCTGCCTGACTCAACTACAACTCCCTTGTCGAGAACAACAATTTTGTCTGCGTTGCGGATCGTAGAGAGTCGATGTGCAATCACAAATGAGGTGCGGTTTTTCATCAGGTTATCCAAAGCCTCCTGCACTAATTGCTCGCTTTCACTATCTAAGGAGCTTGTTGCTTCATCCAGAATTAAAATTGCCGGATCTCTTAAGATGGCCCGCGCAATGGCAATTCGCTGCCGCTGGCCACCAGATAATTTTATTCCTCTCTCACCAACAATGGTCTCGTATTTTTCGGGGAAACGACTGATGAACTCGTCGGCATTTGCTTTTTTAGCGGCCTCTACGATCTGAATCACACTGGCATCCGGATCTCCATAAGCGATATTTTCTTTTATGCTACCGCCAAACAACATCACATCCTGAGGTACAAAGGCCATCTGTTTCCGAAGCTGGCTTAGAAGAAATGAGCTGGCATTTCTCTCATCAAAAAATATATTTCCTGCTTGTGGCTCATAGAAGTGAAGTAAAAGTGCTGCGATGGTACTTTTCCCTGCGCCGCTTGGTCCTACGAGAGCGATTTGTTCACCAGATTCCGCAGTAAGGGTAACGTCCTTTAAAACTACTACATCAGGGCGTGAGGGATAGCTGAAAGCAACATGATCAAAGCGAACATTCCCGTTTAACTGATATGCGGGGTTCAGCGGTACAGGAGCGAGGTCTACAGACTCTCCTTCGGCTCTCAATATCTCTCTTACGCTGTGAGTAGCGCCCAAAGTTTTTTGCAACTGGCTGAACATATCTGCAAAACCGGCAAAAGTACCGCCTACGAATACGGAAAAAATCCCAAACATTGTAAGCAGTCCGGGAGTAAGCTCCCCTGCTTTGATCATGTTCGCGCCATACCACATCACAAATGCGATGGTTCCAAACACACTGAAGATCATGAAGGATATGAATGCGCCACGGTATCGGCCGTTGCGAATGGCAGTGTCTACAACAGAAAAAATACTTTTTGTATAACGGGCAATCTCAAAAAACTCACTGGTAAAAGATTTTACAATTGATATCCCCTGGAACGTTTCCTGCACTATCGTTCCGCTTTCTGCAAGTTGATCCTGAGCCTTGCGGGCCATGCGGCGGATTCGCTTTCCGAATACCACTGCAAGAATTGCTATTACAGGCACGACAGCAAGCATCACTAAGGCAAGCTTTGCACTTATCAGGAAAATAAATACCAGCCCGATGATCAGCGTAAATATTCCGCGCAGAAACTCCGCGAGCGTAAACGAAATGGCATCCTGAATCTGTGAAAGATCAGAGGAGATGCGGCTGCTCAATTCCCCAACTCTCTTCTCCGTAAAAAAACTCATTGGCATGCTCAGCAATTTCTTGTACACATCGCCGCGCATGTCCGCAAGAGATTTCTCGCCTACCTCAGTAAGAAGATAGACGCGCATGAATGAAAATAACATCTGAATGGTAAGCTGCAAAAATATCAGCCCTACAATGGTATTAAGGCCCCAGTTGATCTCTTTAATGCTAAAACCAAAATTTTGAGAGATTGCTGATGTTGAACCTGGCAATGACTGAGATGTTCCGGGTACAGCAGCGTCTATCATTTTACCAATCAGAAAAGGGAAGATGCTCGTAGAAAAAGCAGATAGGGCTATAAATATCAACGCAAGGATAAACTTGCCGCGATACGGTTTCAGATATGAGAACAGAAAGAGCGCCTCATGCAGACTCTCTCTATTGATCTTCACCTTTGCCGATTCTGATTTCAATGATCCGTTGCTGTTATTGTCGTTGCCTCTTGCCATCAATAAAGGGTGCGATATGAGTTCTGTAAGGTAAAACGATATGAAGCGATAGACGGTAAATTAGCGCTCATATTTTCAAGTAAAATTTTATTAGCAAAGAAGCATGTTTAAATTTTATAATAATTAATCTGTAAAGAAGCTCACCTCTTTTGTAATCCATCACCTTTGTGCATGCTTCCATCTTCGGTGGCTCCACAGCCATATTTCCGGTTGTTCACGAATCTCTTTTTCAAGCTGGCGTGTATGAGCTTCTGTTATTTCGCCATCGGTTGTTTGGGTGGGTTGTTCAAAGAGTGTTTCAGCCATTATCTCATACCTTCCTCGCCTTACCTTTCGCACGCTGGCAAACACCACTGGGTAATTTAGCTTTCTGGCTATTGTTTCAGTGCCGCGAAACACAGGGGTTTGCTGATTTAAAAAAGTTGTCCAATAAGCATTGTCAGCCGAAGGTGTCTGATCGGCGATAAATACAGTAGCGGTGATGTCTTTCCGGTTACGAATCATCTCTCTGAAAGTATCCGGCATGGAAATCAGCTTATTTCCAAAACGTGTGCGGATGTGAATCATCAGCATGTTGAAATATTTATTTGAGAGAGGATGATAGATAACCTGCAACTGTTGCTTGCAGATGAGCGGAAAAGCAACCCCTGCCCATTCCCAATTTCCAAAATGACCCATTACTACAATGATGCTTCTTTGCTGTTCATAGTAATCAATAAAAAGCGCTTTGGCATCCGGACTGAAGATGCAATGATCTATTAAAAACTTCCTGCTCATTGTCATCGCCTTTACTGTTTCAACAAACAGATCGCAGAGGTAGCTGTAAAATCCGTGCATGATTTGCCTCAACTCTGCATCGCTTTTTTCGGGAAAAGAATTTTGAAGATTTTTAAGCACGACTTTCTTTCTATAACCCACAATATGGAAAAGCAGAAAATAAGCTATATCGGAGATGCCATAAAGAATTCCGGAAGAAAGTATCGAAATAAGATAGAGAAATGGAAGCGAGATATAATAACCTATGGCCTGCATATAAGAGGACAAAGCTATCGGTAAAACCTTACGGGTGTTTTTATAAATTAAGACCAATCCTCAAGCCGCCCCACGAATGAAATCTTCCATTCTCAAATTCCTTTGTAAGCACTGACTGAAAATATTCTAAGTATATTTTTTTTACACTAAAGACCACACCAAAATTATTCTGGAAAGTCAGCCTGCTTAAATCACTTGAAGAGAGAGTATAAGCGCTGTTAGTGAACAATCCACCCTGGAGGGTAGCATCGTAGCCTACCAGATGACATTGTGGCTGACTGTAGAGATACAATACAAGGTTGCGTTTTGTGAGCGATTCCTTCCCGGTAGGGGCAAGATATTCCGGATTAAGTTTGCCGACCATGAATGTAATCATGGCTGTAGCTTTATCATTCAGTGTGCCTGCACGAATGGCTGCTCCGCCACTTATCTCAAATAAATTCCTGCTGGCATATATGCTTTTCTCATAAGAGGCTTCATAGTTCAAAATAACGTCAGTCTGAATCTGGTTCCGCCATCCCAATGGTTCTGTATCGCCAAGCCATCTGTGAATCGAACGTTGTACATTTTCTCCCAAGGCGTAAGGGCCGAGAATTCCGGCAGAGAGTGCTGATGACAGCCTGCGATGATGTACCGGATCAGTAGCAATTACAAAGGATTTAAGAAATGCATAAGCGGCAAAGGGACGGTCTCCATAAGCAATGTCAGGATTGTTTATGCTGGTAGAGGTATAGCCAATGTGTTCGATCGAGATTCCATATTTTTTATCACTCGCAGGAAGTGTCAGAAGAATTTTAGAGGTTGGAAATTTTTGTATGACAGGCAATACAAGCTCCAGGCTGCTGCCCTGGGTGTAATATTCATCCGTTGCAGCAAAAAAATCATTGTCGTAGTATAGTCGAAGGAATTTGTTGCTGTTTATGTTCCGGTACGAGGCAAGATTATCAATGACCTGAGCTCTTAAGAACAATGGGAAGAATGTAGAGAAAATAAAAAAATATAATCCTCGCTTCATAATTCCTGTTCGATTGCCTTTATATCAGTTACGTTATATAGGAAACTTCAGTTTCGGTTAATATAAAAAAAACTTGCTACGAATAAGCCACTAAAAAAATTGTTAGTCCTTTTGGCTCCGATCGGAATAGGATAATCAAAACCTGATTTCACCTTGGAGTATTTCCGATCTGATCATAGCAACTTCCTTATATACTTCTTTAAATTGGTTGTTTTCATTTTTAAAAGCATGGACCTCCTTATCATTTGGGTCAACAATAAAATATTCCTTTACCCCATAATTTTCATATACTCTAAATTTCTTCTTCGTATCGAAGTAGCTATTAAATTCAGATAGCACCTCAATAATTAAATCAGGAGGCCCATAAACCCAATCTTCAATTC
>JACCZV010000182.1 GCA_013695775.1 Chitinophagales bacterium
ATGGATATTATAGCAGTGCATATTCTGGCGGATACTCGAGTGGAAACAGTTATAGTGGCCCGAGGGGATCAGTAAGCAGTAACACTTCAGGCAATGGTGATGGTCGGCAGTATAAAACAGTACAAGAAAATCAAGAAATCAGTGCAGAACCTGTTAACAGCACACCTAATAATGTAGAATCTATCGGCAAAAGTGTTGATGCACCTGTAAAACAGACTCCCTCTATGGCTGAACCTGTTAAAAGAGGAAATGAACAGATAACGAATCCAAGAGTGCCTGCAACTCCAAAGGAATCTCAGGAAAGAAACACTCCCAAATTAAATCTGCCACAAGCCAACAGTACCATTTCTAATGAATTACTGTTCCATCAATCTGCTCCCGAACTTGATTCAAAAGGACCCATTGTAAATAATCTGATTAAGAATAATAAGATACAAATCCAGGGTAAACCAGGCAATAGTTCGCAGCCTGATACCCGGATGAATTTAGATAAAGGCGATGAGCGCCCTTCTTTAAATAATGGAGATTCATATACTCCGGCTAATAATAAATCGCGTCCCGACTCAGACAACAACCGGAATTCGAATAGCAAGCCTCGGAGAAAATAAGCCTCAGAGAAAATAGCCTATACTTACTTATACTTAAATCTAATTATCATGAAGAATTTCGTGGTTGCTATTGGCTTGTGCTTAAACCTGACATCCTTTTATACATTAGCCCAGACAGATGAAGATGCGTTGCGCTATTCTCAACTGTTTATTGGAGGAACCGCAAGATATTTAGGGGTGGGTGGTGCTTTTGGGGCCTTAGGTGCTGACTTTGGAGCAATAAGCAACAATCCTGCGGGTATCGGGCTTTTTAGAAGCTCTGAATTGAGTTTTTCTCCATCCGTCACGGGCATCAACCTGGAGACAAATTTTCTAAATTCAATAAATAATGATACAAAGTTGAAATTAAATATCAGCAATTTTGGAATTGTAATCGCATCAGATTTGACGAAAAACGATAGTGAAAATAAGTGGAAGCGTCTGAATATCGGCTTTGGCGCAAACAGAGTAAACGATTTCAATTCAAGTACCTACTATAGAGGATTTAATGCCAACAACTCACTTGTTGATTTCTACTTGGAGGAGTTGAATTCCTCCGGAACAATTCCATCTGAAATCACTGACAATTTTCCTTTTTCTTCGGCACTCGTATGGGAGTCATATTTGGTAAACCCTGATGTGGCAGATAGTAACGCTTATACAAGTGTAATACCTAATGGGAATGTTCAACAAGACAAGCTGATTACCGAAGATGGTTCAGTTACGGAGTATCTTTTCTCGATAGGATCAAACTATGATGATCAATTATATCTGGGGGCGAGCATTGGAATGCCCTCCTTACATTACTCTTATTCTTCATCTTATGTGGAGTCTGACGTTAATGAGGGCATACCGGATTTTTCCAGCTTCCAGCTATATGATAATTTAACAACAGATGGAGTGGGTTTCAACGGTAAATTCGGAATAGCCTACCGGTTAAGTGAGTGGGTTCGCTTCGGTGGAAGCATACACACCCCAACCATTTATTTCCTCCACGACGCATATAGCTCAACAATAAATACTGATTTGGAAAATTCGCAGTTTTCTTATTCTACGCCCAATGGTTCATATAATTATAATCTGGTTACCCCATGGCGCGCCATAGGCAGTATAGCATTATTTTATAAAGAATTTGGGTTTCTGTCTTTCGACTATGAATTTGTTGATTATGCAGCTATGCAGTATAAATTCAAAAAGTTCTCATCTATAGAAGAAAAGGCCATTGAGAATAGCCTTAATGAAACCATTGATCTAAAATATGCGCCGGCTTCCAACATAAGAATAGGGGCGGAGATAGCTTATAACATGCTCCGCTTTAGAGCAGGTGCTGGATTGTATGGTTCGCCCTTTCAACAGGGGGTTGGCACAGAGGGATATGATTATAGCAGAAAATTTATAAGTGGTGGCCTGGGCGTTAAAGCGGCGAAGTTTTCCATTGATGCAGCATATGTTCATAGCACATCGAACGAGTTTTACCAACCATATACATTAGATCCAGAATCAGAATCAGAAACGGTTCCTGGTGTAGGTATTAAAAACACAACAGGAAACGTAGTTCTCTCTCTTGGGTATAAGTTCTGATTTCAATTATTGATTCATTCATCCCTCCCTTGAGTCTTATAGTGGAGTCGAAGGATGAGTCCACTCCATCATGAGTCCATTCCGCCATCTGCACTTTTCAATTGTGTATCAAATTGATAATTTAGAAGTGAGCTCAGGGCAACTTGTTTTCTATAACTTTGTTCGGTAGTAAATTTTGACCATGGCTTACAAAGCGCTAAGGCATTTTGTTGAAGATCTTGAAAAAGCTGGCGAATTGTTGCGAGTGAAGGAATATGTCAATCCTCATTTAGAGATAACGGAGATTGTAGACAGATTTTCGAAACATAATGGCCGTGCGCTCTTATTTGAAAACAATGGTTCCGACTTTCCATTATTGATTAATGCTTTTGGCTCACAGAAGCGCATATGCATGGCTTTAGGTGTGGACCACCTCGATGATATCTCAGGAGAAATCAGCCTGTTATTTAAGACCATGATGAAACCCAAGGAGAACATCCTTGACAAACTGATGATGCTCCCCAAACTTTCTCAGCTTGCATCATGGATGCCAAAGGTGAAATCAGGCCGAGGCGAATGCCAGCAGGTGATAATGGATCATCCGGATATTACTAAGCTACCCATTATGACATGCTGGCCGGAAGATGGAGGCCCCTTCTTAACGCTGCCCGTCATCAACACCAAAGATCCCAATACGGGTGTTCGAAATGCAGGCCTGTATCGCATGCAGGTTTTTGGTCCCACCGTAACGGGGATGCACTGGCATAAACATAAAGTTTCTGCAAAGCATTTCAATGAATACAAGAAACTTAAGAAGATAATGCCTGTGGCCGTCGCATTGGGAGGCGATCCTGTCTATACCTATGCCGCCACTGCACCGCTTCCTGAAAACGTAGATGAATATATGTTGGCAGGTTTCCTTCGCAAGAAGAAAGTTGAGCTTGTAAAATGTATTACCAATGACATGGAGGTGCCAGCTGATGCTGACATAATTATTGAAGGATATGTTGATCCTGATGAAGAATATATTTTGGAGGGGCCATTTGGTGATCATACGGGATATTATTCACTTGCAGATTATTATCCCCGGTTTCATATTACCTGCATCACACACAAGCACGATGCTATTTACCCTTCAACAATTGTTGGTATACCACCTCAGGAAGATGCATGGCTAGGGAAGGCAACAGAGCGTATATTTCTTGCACCCATTAAGATGACGCTGGTTCCTGAAATTGTAGATATGGAATTACCTATTGAGGGGGTATTTCATAATCTTACTATCGTGAAGATTGCGAAAGACTATCCCGGTCAGGCACAGAAAGTCACTAACGCAATGTGGGGTGCGGGCCAGATGATGTTTAACAAGATGCTTGTTGTGGTTGATGAATCTGTTGATATTCATAACTATGGAGCGGTTGCGAAAACCATCTGTGAAAATGTAGATCCACAACAGGATATTTTCTTTTCCCAGGGACCCATGGATGTGCTGGACCATTCCTGTAGTAAGTTCGCTTATGGCGGAAAGATGTGCATTGACGCAACGAAGAAGTATCCGGAAGAGTTAAGAGTTAGTTTCCACATAGACAGCATTTCAAACCCTGGAATTTCATTTTTAGAATTGGAAAGTATAAAAAAGGACTTTCCGGAAATTGAAGATATTAATGTGACATTGATTGACTCTGGAATATCGATAGCATTTATCTCAATTAGGAAAAATCGAAAAAATCAAATACGCGAACTGAACGAAACATTGTTTCAGCAGACAGCATTAAAAACTGTAAAATTCCTCATCTATGTGGAACATACTGTAGATGTGAAGGATATTGCTGATGTAGTTTGGCGTTGGAGCAATAATGTAGATCCACGCCGCGATAGCTTTATTGTGGTAGCCAATGAAAATGATTCAATGGCCCATATCGGGTTTGATGGTACCCGAAAGACAAAAGAGCTTGATGACTTTGAAAGGGAATGGCCCAATATCATTTGTATGGATGAGGAAACTATTAATATGATTGATGAAAAATGGGAAACACTTGGACTTGGTAAATTTATAGCATCACCTTCTCTGAAATATCGCAAACAATTGTATTCTGGTGGCGCAGTTGTAACCTCATCTTAATATCAGATTGGCTGATCAATAATTTTTTATAGTCTAGCTACAGCTCCCTTCTTTGTCATGTCAATGTCAAATGCGGTCGATATATATCCCATATCCTAACGGAGGACGGCGGACGAAGTAGTTTTGGGCTCTACTAAATGGGCCTATGCAATGAAAAAACTAAACATCTTCCTCATAAATCTAATTCTTTTTCAACAATTATCAGCGCAAACTACCGACTCAATATCTATGAATCCCGGTTATACTGATGAGGTTTATTGGAGCTTGCCATCAGGAAATGCCGGTTCTTTTCCTATCAATGGCTGGGAGCTTGCATTCCGCTTAGGTTTGCAGACTTCATCAATATTTATTAATTCGGCAAATGGGGTATCCTTATTTCATGTTCCAAATACTGACACTTCCGGATGGGCAACATTTGATACAACAGGAATCACGTCGTGGAAAGAATTATTTAACAGTGATACATCATGGGAATACGGGGCCTTTGATATCTCTTCTACGGGATTTCCTGATTTTAGCTGGGGTGATTATGACCTCAATACACATATTGTTACAGGCGATTCTTTATACATTATAAAGTTAAATTCGTCCACTTATAAAAAGCTCTGGATCATAAAAAAAGATTTTGGCAATTGGACCTTCCGTTATGCCAATCTTGATAATACAGAAGATGTAACCGTTACTATTAATGGTGCGGATTTCCCAAATAAAAATTTTGCTTATTATTCAATTACCAACTCACAAACCTTAAACAGTGAACCAGACAATTCTGCATGGGATCTTTTGTTTACCCGCTATCTTACATTGCTGCCTCCAGACAATACACCTTATCTTGTAAGCGGTGTATTAACAAATGTGGGTGTAGAAACTGCAGAGGCACGCCCTGTTGACTTATCTACTGTGGATTTGAGTAATTACACTGACAGTTTTACTTCGAATATTTCTCAGATTGGGTACGACTGGAAGTATTTTGACATGACGCTTAATGAATATTTTGTTGAGGATTCACTATGTTATTTTGTAAAATCTATAAACTCCGATATATATAAAATAGTTTTTAAATCCTTCGAAGGATCATCTACCGGGAATATCTCTTGGGAGCAAACTTTTCTTCTTACTTCATTAAGCCCCATTCAAAAACAGTTAGAAAGCGCATCTGTTTTTCCTAACCCGGTAACTAATTATTTCGATCTAATCTTTTATGCACGAGAATCTCTAAGCAACGTAGATATTGAGGTGTATAATGTAGATGGAAGAAGAGTAATGCATACTTTAATAGATGCGAATCAGGGCTTGAATCAAAAAAAGTTAACCCTTCCTGAACTTGCCAGTGGAGTTTATTTAGTAAATATTTCAACGCTAAACGATGGAATTAATCTGAAGATGGTTGTTGCACGGTAAGTTGATGACAATGTCGTGCTATTTAGCTTCAGTATAAATAAGGAACATAAATATGAAGAACAAGATAGTAATCTCTCTATGGTTGATCTTCAGCATTTATTCCTTAGCCAATGGCCAGGAACCTTCAACAATAAAAGTTCTCGTACAAGGAACGAATGAGCCTGCAAATGGTGCCATGATTATTCTTCAGCCACTTAATTCTTATGAGGGTAAAAAGCAAGAGATATATATTACTAATGATAATGGAGAAGTATCGAATGTTTATCCCTATCCGAGTTCTATCCTTATAACTTCCTTTGGTTTTCAAACCATAGAGGATTCAATAAAACCTGATTCTTCATATGTATTCTATTTAACAAAATTGGCTATTGATTTAGATGAGATAATAGTAACAGGTCAATATGACATCAATACGTCTGATAAATCAGTTTACAATGTAAAGGTTATTGATGAAAATACTATAAGATCTATGGCTGCTCAGGATTTATCAGATTTATTATCTAATCAGTTAAACATTAGGTTATCACAAGATAATATTTTAGGAAGTGCTGCAACGATAGACGGAATTTCAGGGCAAAATGTTAAGATACTTGTTGATGGAGTTAATTTTGTTGGCAGGGAAAATGGTAATATTGACCTAAGTCAAATCAATCTCAATAATGTAGAGAGGGTAGAAATTATTGAAGGACCAATGTCAGTCAGTTATGGTACAGATGCTATAGGTGGTATCATAAATATTGTCACCCGTAAAAGCAGTAGCTATCCTCTTGAAGCAAGTGTGAATTTGTACACAGAATCAGTGGGTACATACAATGGTGACGGAGCTTTACTATGGAGAAAAAATAGCAACGCTCTTTCGATTTCTGGGGGCCGTAATTTCTTTGATGGCTATTCGCCTGTTGATACGTCGCGCTTTCTTGAATGGAAACCCAGAGAACAATATTTTGGATCTATTAACTATAACTATACCGTCCATTTTCACAGCATTAGTTTAAAAAGTGAATATTATAATCAGAAAATTCAAAATAAAGGAAATCCGGTTTTAACGCCCTACCAGGCTTATGGATTTGATGACTACTATTTCACAAGAAGACTCAATGAATCTCTGATATATGAATGGCGCCTGAAGGAAGCAAAGCTGCAGTTAATAAATGCATATTCTAATTACCGCCATATTAAAAACACGTTTCGAAAAGATTTAGTTACTCTGGATCAAACATTATTGACTGGTGATGAAATTCAGGATACTTCTATTTTTTACTCCTTTGCATTCCGTGGAACTTATAGTACTAATATCCCATCAAATAAAATAAACTATCAATTTGGATATGATATAAACTTTGAATCAGGTGAGGGGAATAAAATAACTACTGGCTTTCAGCAGATAAATGATTATGCAGTTTTTGGAAGTGTAGAATTACATCCTTTTCCCAATATTTTAATCCGTCCCGGTTTACGTTCTTCATATAATACCCGCTATGGTGCTCCGGTAACACCCTCAATAAATATTAAATACAATTTTTCGGATAACACTTCTTTGCGGGCATCTTATGCCCGCGGGTTTAGATCTCCTTCTTTGAAAGAATTAGATCTCTATTTTGTTGATGTAAACCATAATATCTCCGGCAATAATAATCTTAAGGCTGAGCATTCGGATCATTACGATCTTTCCTTTACAGGTAACCATGCTATGACATCAGCTAAAGTTAAAGCTCAGATTTCACTATTCTACAACAATATTGATAACATCATAACTCTGGCATTAGTGGAACCTGTAACTCAGCTTTACACTTATATAAATATCGATAAGTACAAATCTGCAGGAGGTTCTGTTGAAGCATCATATAAAACCAAAAATTTCTCTTATAGTACTGGCTTTTCTATGCTGGGATCATACAACACTTTGTCTGATTCTTTAGATGTTGGTAAATTTTCGTGGACACCCGAGCTACAGAATAATTTATTAATCACTTTGAAGGACCCTGGCATAGAAGGAGCTGTTTTTTTTAAAAGTACAGGTACTACTCCGGGTTTTAGTATAGATGAGAATGGCGATATATATCAAACATTCATAGAACCATTTACCATGGTTGATGTTTCCATTACCAAGTACTTGTGGAAAAACCACCTGGCATTAAGCATGGGTGTAAAAAATCTTTTTAACGTTATCGATATTCAAACTAATTCATTGCAAGCATCAGTACACACTTCAGGGGGTGATAGCCTTCCCTATTCAATGGGGAGATTTGTCTTTGCAAGCTTACGAGTAAAATTGTATAATGAGAGTAAATCAGAATCTAAGCCTAAATAATAATAAATAGCAGATGCTGTAATTTTGCAGTAAAGAAGCGCGCTGATAAATACTTATGAACCATATTAAAAAATATAATATTTCCTATGCTCTATGGTTTACGCTGCTGTTGATTATATCTTCTTGTTTTAAGGAAGATGAGTCTGTAACACTTCCGCCACCCGGAGATGCCCAGATATTCCGCATTTCACAGGGTGAAGATTACCACAGACAACAATATTTTGACTTAAATACAACGGATACCCTTGGAAGTGAGTATAGCTCATGGGATTTATGTTTTCAGTCTAACCCCACCGGTTGGCACATCTGGCTGAATGGAGGCAACTTTGCCTTAATCGCAAATATGAACACGCAGGATTTTGATGCAGTGCACGATACTACTGGAGCATCATGGCACTGGGATGAAGCAAGCTGGAATCCTGATTCAACTGCAATAGGTGATTGGCGCGATGTGAGATTGGTGTATGTTTTAGATCGTGGTTTCAGCAAACCTGCTGCAGAGAGGTATAAGAAGATTATTTTTCAAAGTGAGGACGAATCGAAATATGAAATCCAGTTTTCAAACCTCGATGGTTCAGAACAGAACATTGTATATGTGCCTAAAAACAGCCTTAATTCCTATGCTTATTTTACCTTTAATGATGGGGGCTCCATTTTAAATATAGAGCCTGCCAAGCAACAATGGGATATGCTCTTTACCCGTTATCGTTATATCTTTTATGATGAGGAACCTCCTTTGCCCTACCTGGTAACTGGTGTACTTATAAATCCTGAAATTTCTGTTGCTGTTGACTCTTCAATGACGTTTTCCGAAATAGATTATCAGATTGCAATTACTTTGACTTATTCTAATACCCGCGATGTGATTGGTTGGAAGTGGAAGCATTTTGATCTTAGCACCTCAGCCTATACGGTGCATCAAAATGTGAATTACATCATTCGTGATATGGAAGGAGTTTACTGGAAGCTTCATTTTATAGACTTTTACAATGAAGAAGGTGATAAGGGGTATCCCCAATTCGAATTTCAAAGGCTATAAAAATTCTACATACATTCTGGAAGGTGTTTATTGTTGCCTTTGCACCCAAGTAGTTTTCCTGTGTGACCGTCATCCTTGCCTTTGGATTCGCTACCTTAGATATTTATACAATTCCTGCAAATATTAGCCGGGTAGCATTTTTTATAGAAAAATTAATATTTGATCATGATGTCTTAATATTTTATAACTTTATATGCAGCATTACTGAATCCATAAAGTTTTGTCAGATGAAAAGCATATTATTTATTGTTCTGACATTTGTAGGTTTTGCAGGTAAATTGGTACTTGCTCAACAGCACTATAAGGCTGCCGATCCAGATAAGTCCCTCATCTATTCAAAAAATAAAGATCTGTTCGAAAATGATGGCGGTGTTGCATCCATCATCTCCGTTCCCACTTATCAATGTATTACATACATTGTTCCCTCGGTTGAAATAATAAACTATGGTTCAAATACTTTAACCAATGCAGTTATTGGCTATTTTATAGATTCTGATCCTCCAGATTTTTTTACATGGGAAGGTTCATTACCACCGGGCGCAATAGATACCATACAGTTCAGCTCCATCCAGGTGAATGCAGGACCTCATATTCTTACTGTATCTATAGTTACCGCAAATGGCTTGCTTGACATTAATAGCGGAAACAACAATGGGCTTTTGGATTTTTATATAGTTGGAAGTAGTATTCCCGCCCCTGTATACGAATCTTTTTCTTCTTACGATCTGCCTGAAGGTTATTTTATTGAGAATTTTGATGGTGAAGCTACGTGTCACTCTTAGAACGCACAGATCAATTGATACCTGAGGATTATATGTTGCAAATGCATTTTTTCTATAGCAACTCTGGCAATGTTGATGAATTTTATCTTAAGAATATTGACCTGAGCAACATCGCTGATGCTACATTAAGTTTTGACCTTGCATACACATATTACAAAAATACGGGAGTGGAATATGCGGACGAGTTAAAGGTGCTGGCCTCTGCCGATTGCGGAACGAACTGGAATACAATTTATCATAAAATGAAAGATGAGCTTGCGACAGTTCCCGCTGACGATATTGAATTTATACCAGTATCTTCCTCTCAATGGCGGACCGATTTTGTTGATTTGACCAGCTACCTGGGTTATTCAGATGTAATGTTCCGCTTTGAAGCGATAAGCGGTCACGGAAATAATTTGTATCTGGATAATTTGAATATTTCAGCAACAACTGCCATTAATGAATTTAATACTTTAACTGAATCCCTGGAGATTCTTCCAAATCCTGCGAATTCTTTTTTTACAATATCATACCATTCTTTAATGGAAGAGCCCGTTTCGGTAATTGTATCCAATCTCACAGGGCAGATTGTTTATCGCGGCATTATTCCCTCCTCACATAAGACATACTTAAACGCGGTCGATATTCCGGAAGGAGTATATTTAGTAAGTGTGTTTAATAATACCATTCTTCTCGGCTATGAGAAAGTACATGTGATACATTAACTCAAGGACCATCACTTCTCACATTGTAAAAAATCAAATTTTGTTAGAAGAGAACTCATTTTAACCTGATGTCAGTAATAGGTTTTCCAGAGCAGCCACTGGGGTATGGAATACGTAGCCAATCTGCGATTGTGGGAGCTATGTCAGGAATATCAACTGGCTCAGCAGAGGAGCCATGATCAATTTTCCACCCATACCATATCAAAGGTACATGAGTGTCATAATCGTAAAGAGTTCCATGAGAGCTTCCCTTTGTTGATGACCAGTCTATCCAGCCTGGGGCCAGAGAATAGATCACATCCCCACTCCTTGCAGGGTAATATCCATTCATCAGCGTATTGGAGATAATCGGAGCGCAGGTATTCAAATGATATTTAGGTGCGACAGTGCACAACACACCTTTCTGCATTAGTAAGAATTCGCTGACCTTTTCGGCTACATCCTCACCTGCAATTTTACTGCTGGCTATGTATTCCTGATTAAGGTAAACCTGCTGATCGCTCATCGCCGATACCCATTCTCCCTGCCCAAAAGATGAGCTGAGGAACATATTTAATTTATTACGCAGGCTGTCCGCCTGAAAAAAGCCGCCATTTAACTGCTGATCATTTGCCAATGCTGCATTTATAGCTACACCGTGGTCTGCAGTGAGAAAAACAAGAATGTTTTCTTTGCCGATAGCGCTGTCAAGGAATTGCAACAATGATGACAAGTCTCTGTCAAGTCGCGCGTAACAATCGGCAGTCTCCAGTGAATTAGGGCCAAACGCGTGCCCAATGAGATCTGTAGAAGAAAAGCTGATACAAAGAAAATCTATCGCCTCTCGCTTACCCAGTTGTTCCTCTCTTAAGGCCTCAATAGCAATATCCTTGGTCATGGTATTTGCAAAAGGAGTATTTGGAAGCAGAAAAAAATTACCCTTCGAGATTTTATGTGGAAATACCGGCAATGTTTCACCTGGAAATGTATTTTCATAAGGAACTGTATCATTGGTGCACTCCATATATTTATTACGAGGCAAGAGTAATGTCCAATCTGCAGCCATGTAACTATCTTTTTTTGATGACTTGTTAAAGCCGTCGAGCCATGTAGGTAATGTTTCCATATACCATGTGCTCGTGATCCAATTTCCTGTTTTAGAGTCGTACCAGAATGATCCATCCGACAGATGTCCTGCAGGCATAATTGCAGATCGGTCTTTCAATGCCAAACCGATTACACGAGATTCTTTAAATGCCAGTTTAAGCTCGTCCGTAATGGTTGAGCTTAATAAATTATGAGGAGAAGATCCTCCTGATGTTAATAGATTGCCTACAGTTTTAGTAACAGAGTCGGAGGCACAATAGATCATCCGACTTTTTTGGCGGTCATACCAATTGTTATCCACTATTCCATGTATGGCTGGGGACGTACCAGTATAAATGGTAGAATGACCCGGGGCGGTAGTTGTAAGGAAATAGTTGTAACGTGCATTCCTGCAGAGAAATCCATCGTTTACCAATCGCTTGAATCCGCCCTCACCATATATGTCCCAAAATCTCCATAAAAAATCGTATCTCATCTGGTCTATCACAATGCCTACCACAAGTTTGGGTGTGGCAGGATAAATGTTTTTCTGTGCATTCAGAAACTCAACTGTAAATACGAAAGCGAACAACAGGAGAAATCCTTTTTTCATGGGGCCTTAGAATTTTTCAAATCTATATTTTTCCAGCGATTGAATATTGTTGTTTGCAAATCTGAATTTTGTGTAACTGCCCTTTTTTCTAAAGCCTTGATCTTTTGCTTCTTTTGAAAGAAGCCAAAAGATATTAAAATTCTTTTTTTAAACTCTCAGCTATCTTTATCAAAACCCATGGTAATAACCTTTTAAATGATTTTAACAGTCTCTAAAAGAAAAGGATGCCTGCAAGACATCCTTACTTATATAAAAATCTTGGTCGGGAATTTATTTCTCCAGCACTTCATCTACCAGTATGCGGCCACAATGTTCGCAAACCAATATTTTTTTATGCTGGCGAATCTCCATCTGTGTTTGTGGGGGAATGGCATTATAACAGCCGCCACAGGAATCTCTTTGAACTGTAACTACCGCGAGACCATTCTTATACGAAGATCGTATGCGATTATATGCCTGCACTAAGCGGTCTTCAATTTTTGATTGATGGTCTTTAGATTTTTTTAAGAGTGTCTTTTCTTCAGCGTCCGTTTCTTCAATGATGTGCTCGAGTTCTTCCTTTTTTTGTTTCAGGTTTTTTTCTTTTTCCTTGATCGCTTTTTTCGAAGCTTCAAGGTATTGGACTTTTTGCTCCATATCATCGGAGGCTTCTCTTATACGCTTTTCACCGAGTTGGATGTCAAGCTTTTGAAGTTCAATTTCCTTGCTGAGCGCATCAAATTCACGGTTGTTCTTTACATTATTCTGTTGTTTTTGATACTTCTTTATAAGTGATTCAGATTCTTTGTTGGCATTTTTGCGATTGGCGACATTATCTTCCATTTCTTTTAATTCCTCTTCAATCTTTCCAATCCGGGTCTTAAGACCGGCCAGCTCATCCTCGAGGTCTTTAACTTCCATAGGAAGCTCACCCTTCAAAATTTGAATCTCGTCAGTTTTAGAATCAATTTTTTGAAGCTTATAAAGTGCCCGCAATTTTTCCTCTACTGAGGAATCTATTTTAGGCGTGTCTTTCACTTTAGTCATCAGAAATAATTTATGGGATTGGTGTTAATGCTGGTAAAACGGAGGGCAAAAGTAGGAAATTTTTGCCTGAAAATTTCTGCGAGTATCTCTGGGGTAAATTGCTCGCTTTCATAATGGCCAATGTCAGCAATGATGATCTGTCCTTCAGCATCAAAAAACTGATGGTATTTGAAATCTGAAGTCACCAGCACATCTGCTCCTGAGGCAATAGCCTCCTTAAGCAGAAAACTGCCGGAGCCGCCACAAACAGCTACCTTGCTAATGGTGGTATTTATTGCCCGTGTATGTTTTATCACCTTTACTTTCATCTGTTCCTTCAAAAAAAGGAAAAATTGCGCAGGCTCCATTGGAGGTTCCAATTCGCCTATCATTCCTGCACCAATTTCTTCCCACTTGTTGTTTACAGCAATGGTCTCATAGGCAACCTCCTCATAAGGGTGGTTCTTTTTTAAGGCGGATATTATTTCATTTTCAAGCCATACGGGAAACATTACCTCGATTTTTGTTTCTGCTTCACGGTGTTGGACTCCGGGCTCGCCCACAAAAGGGTTTGTATTTATGTTACCACGAAATGTTCCGTACCCCTCTGAGTTAAAGCTGCATTGATCATAATTGCCGATAACACCGGCACCTGCCTGAAACAGAGCAGCTCTTAAGTCTTCAGCCGCCTTATGTGGCACATAAGTATAAAGTTTCATTAAATGGCCTCTCCGGGGTGATAGGATCTTCGTATTCTTTAACTGCAACCGCTCGCAGATTTTCGAGTTTACACCATCTCTTATGTTATCGAGGTTTGTATGTGCAGCATAGATGGCTATGTTATGTCTAATAGCTTTTATAATGGTGCGTTCTACATAGGTGTTGCCTGTTAGATGCTTAATTCCTGAAAATAGTATAGGATGATGAGAGATAACGAGATTGCAATTCGTCTTAATGGCCTCGTCTAACACTTCTTCAACTGCATCCAGGCAAAGAAGCACCTGTGAAACCTCCATTTCAGGAGAGCCAATAATCAACCCCGCATTGTCGTAGGGCTCTTGTAAAGACAGCGGCGCAAATCTCTCAAGTACTTCGGTGATCTCTTTAACTTTCACAATAAACAAAAATAGGAATTGGGCTGGGAAGCGGTCGTATTCTTTTCATCTTTATGGCTGAACTCGGGCGTTCATGTCCTCATCTCTCAGATTTCTCCTTTATCCTTTTTCCCTTATCTATGGCATAGGTTCATTGCTTTACCACAAAATGTATGATCTCAAGATTAAAAAATCAGTATCATTTGAGATTCCTGTTATAAGCGTTGGAAATCTTTCTACAGGCGGTTCCGGCAAAACACCACATGTCGAATATATCATCAGGCTGCTGAAAGATCATTACCAAACGGGAATATTAAGCCGTGGATACAGACGAAAATCTAAAGGATATTTTTTGTTGGATGAATTTTCTACTGTCAAAGATGGCGGAGATGAACCTGTTCAGATCAAAAAGAAGTTTCCTGATGTAAGTGTAGCAGTTTGCGAAGAACGGGCTATCGCCATTCCCATCATGCTTCTCGACAATCCGGAATTACAGGTCATAGTTCTTGATGATGCTTTTCAACATCGCCAGGTTCAGCCCGGTCTTTCGATCCTCCTCACGAATTATGCAAAACCGTTTTATGAAGACCACCTCTTACCTATGGGAAACCTGAGGGAACCTGTAAGTGGCGTAGCGCGAGCCGATGTTATCGTAGTCACCAAATGCCCTACGGATCTGTCATCAGAAAATAAACAAAAAAGAACAAAAGAACTGCAACATCACCCCAACCAGCGGGTATTCTTCTCTTACATAAAATATGCAGCACCTTATTCATTATTTAATCTGAATAAAAAATTAGTATTACAACGTGATGATGCAGTATATCTTTTCACAGCCATTGCAGATCACCAGCCTCTGCTTCAGCATCTTCAGGGAGTAGTTGGTGAGGTCTTAATTAAAACATATCCGGATCATTACTACTTTTCAGCTTCTGATCTTAAAAAGTTACAAAGCAATTTTTCAAAATTAAACGGGACAAGAAATTTTTTGCTTACTACAGAAAAAGATGCCGCACGGTTGATTTCTTTTAAAGAATACTTGGTCAATCAGCAACTTGAAATATTTTGTATGCCCCTTGAGGTAAAGTTTTTTGAAGAAGAAGAATTTGATCAGCTGATATATTCTTTTGTGCAATCGTACAGCAACTCATTCACGCATATTGATGAAGGATAATATTCTTGAGAAGATCATCGAAGCAGTTGAGTTCATAAGAACCAAATCTGCCTTGAAGATAGATTCTGGAATTATTTTAGGCTCTGGTCTTGGAGATTTGGTTGATGGAATGGAGGTGGATGCTGAAGTTGATTACGAAGAGATTCCACATTTTCCCATAAGCACGACACCAGACCATTCAGGAAAGCTGTTGTTGGGTAGGAGGAATGAGAAAGATGTTGCTGTAATGCAAGGCCGGGTTCATTATTATGAGGGATACTCTGCACAGCAGATCACTTTTCCCGTTAGGGTAATAAATGCGCTTGGAGCAAAAAATTTATTTATCACCAATGCCTCAGGTGGGTTAAATCCGGAATTTAAAACCGGTGATTTGATGATTGTGAAAGACCACATCAATTTAAATGTAGATCACCCTTTACGAGGAAAGAATGAAGATTCTCTCGGACCCCGCTTCCCGGATCAGCACCAGGTCTATGACAAATCACTAATCAGCAAAGCACTTGAGGTTGCAGCCAAAAACAATATCGCCTGTCACACGGGAGTTTATGTTGGAGTTACGGGTCCTGCCTATGAAACACCTGCAGAATATCGTTATTTGAGGATTATTGGCGGCGATGCAGTAGGGATGTCTACCGTTACTGAAGCCATTGTTGCCAATCATTGCGGCATGAGGATTTTTTGCATTTCAGTAATTACCAATGAGGGAAATGCGCCTGAGCTTTCTATTGTTT
>JACCZV010000185.1 GCA_013695775.1 Chitinophagales bacterium
CCTACCGGTCTTTATATTTCTGATATCACCTCATGCAGTGCCACCTTCCACTGGAAGGCCACTACACCCGGATCCAACTACACTGTTTATTACAAAATTTCTACTAGCACTGTTTGGGCGGGAAATATTCAAGTGCGTAAGGATACCTCGTACTCTGCTACCGGATTGCTGCCCGCAACGAAATATACTTTCGCAGTTACAGCAAAATGTACTGATGGTTCTGTAAGCTCAAAGCAAAGAATTTCCGCTACCACTGCTTTTTGTTCTTTGCCAGATCAGGTGTCGATAGAGGGACTGAACAGTAATTCAGCTAAAATTACTGTCGCGGCCTCATGTTCTTACGATTCTTTAAGGGTGAGATATAATAGTTCAGGTGCATCACCCACAACTGTTAGCTTTGCAGTTGCTGATTCTTATATAGTATCCGGCTTAAGCAGCAATTCTACTTATCTTTTCCAGGTTTCTACCTGCCCGGCTTCATTCAATCTCTGGACGGATATGGACACCCTTCAACTTTCAACCCCTCCAAATATTATTTTTATTCTTCTTGATGACAGCCGCTCAGATTATTTCAGTTGCAATGGAGCTCCTCGCTTTTTTCAAACACCTAACATTGATCGAATTGCAAATGAAGGTGTGAACTTCAAAAAATCTTTTGTGGTAACCTCACTGTGTCAACCGAGCCGTGCATCAATAGCTACCGGGTTGTTTACCCTTAAAACTGGAGTTACTGAAAATGGTATTCCACTTGATTCCAGCTTTACTACTATACCTAAAGTTTTAAATAATAATGGCTATTACACGGCACTGATCGGTAAAAACCATGATATTTTTCTACAGGGAAAGCAACCGGAATTCAACTACTATATGGTATTCGATCATTATGTAAACAATAAAGGCCAAAAATTCGACTACAACGGTACACTAAAATCTATCAACAAAGATTATGTATTGACATTGACTGACAGTGCAATTAGACTTGTAAAGTCTGTGAATGATCCGTTGTTTATATGGTTAGCATATGTAGTTCCGCATTATCCTCAATGGCCGCTGGCTTCATTTGTTGGCAGATATGATAATTTTAAGATTCCGTGGAAACCGGATACTGCAAAATTTGATGTGAACTTTCCTTCTTTCATTTATAAAGACGGTGAGGAGCTATATGGAGAAACATTGGATACCACATACCGGAATGTGCTGGAAGATATTGCTGGCCTCGATAGTTGCATCGGTGAGCTATATAAAGCACTTGAAAGCTCAGGGAAACTTGATAACACTTTGCTCATCTTCACATCTGATAACGGCTTTATGATGGGAAGTCACCAACTTAATGGTAAAACACATGCTTACGAGCCATCTATGCGCATTCCCCTTTTTATCAGGTATCCCGAATGGTTTATCCCTTCCAGTACTGTGAATGATCAATTTGCTTTGAACCTCGATCTTACTCCAACTATTTATGAGGCAGCACAGGTTGACTACCAAGGATCACTCGATGGTGTCTCGTTGAAAAAGCTGTATGATGGTAGCTTCTCAAGAAAAGAATTTTATTACCTCATGCTGCACAATCCAAATTCAATTTCACCTGTTAAAAGGGCCATCCGCGATTCGCATTTTAAATACATCCACTATACCTGCAACCCAGACACGGTAGAGGAATTGTTTGACATGAAAAATGATTCTTTAGAACTCACCAACCTCATCAACAATTCCAATTATGCTGCAATAGCTAATGTCTATCGGTTGAAATATGATTCTATCAGAATCGCATGGAACGACACCGTAGCAGGACCGATCAAAAACTGCTACATCCAAAATCCGTTTGTGTTAAAACAGATTTTTGAAGACGCTGAAGAGACTCCACTTGAACCGGTTGTTTACCCTACTATAACAGATGGTTCTATCGAAATATACATACCCTGGGCGTTTGCACTTGCACGATTGTATGATAACTTTGGTAAGCAGGTAGGAGAATGGCAGATCACTGATGAATTTACTCAAATACTTTTGCCAGATTTATCCGATGGTATATACTATATGAATATTTCCCATGCAGGCCTATCGACAACGGAGAAATTAATAATTCATGCATTTTAGTTCTCTCTAAATAATTTATAAATACTCCTATTAACCTTAAACATAACTATTCCTCCATCCATTTCACTTTTGCCGCATTGCTTTTGCACAGAAAGCGAAAAATCCGACATTTTGTAAGGCACCGATAGTGACCGTCGTCAGTGCAAATAAGGTTAGGTTATCCATCACCATAATTGGCGATTGACAGAGGCAATTATCTGTCTCATCTTTGCATCATCAAAAAAGTCCTTCACTAAACATCCAACAAAATGACAACAACAGCACCTTTAGGATCGGCATTTTCTCTCATTGCACTTTTTGTACAGAAAATATCAGAGAAAGGCACGGTAAATATTAATCACCCAAAAGTGACTCTTCCTCTGAAAAAAGTGACAGTGATAACAATCCAAGAAGAAAACAGCAGGTTCAGGGTGGAAAGTACTTTTGACCTCTACTTATAGGCAATCATAAATTAATGTCTAAGAATTACTTTTCTAATCTTATGATTCTCTTCGTATATAGCTTATCATCTATCCGCAAGTGTAAAATATAAATACCTGCATTAAGGTTAAGTTGCTTCGCATCTAATGTAGAATTATACTCACCGGCTTCCTGATCTCCAGCGTTTATAGTAGCTACTTTTCCTCCTAAAGAATTAAATAACTCAATAGATACATTGCTTACACGCTCGGTCGTGTAATTGATTTCCAGGCTCTCTGTAAACGGGTTAGGGTTAACGGACATCACGGCATCGTCATCTTTGATCTCCGCATCTACAATGGCTGAAAATGTAGCGGAGTCTGAAAATGTAATTAACCAGTAATCATCGCTTCCCTGATTTGTTTGCGTTTTATATCCTGCTATTCCTCCATCCGTCTCTATTGCGAATGCAAACAAGGTGTCATCAACAGCAGTAGCCCAGGCACCTCGATCATACCCATTAGTAAGTACAGTGATGTCCCAGACCTTTATTCCGGAACTATCAGTTTTAACAACCCAACCCTGTTGATCACCAGGACTATAATTATTTTCCGTCTTATCTCCGCTGATGGGTGAATCAGAGACTCCAGAAATAATATAGCCACCATCGGGTGTTTGAGAAGTGCTTCGTACATTTCTCTCCCATCCTGATCCGCCAAAACGCTTATCCCATACTTTGATTCCTAACGAATCGGTCTTCACCATCCAGTAGTCCTCTATTCCCTGCGATGGCTCAGTCTTATCACCCCCGACGCCTGAACCAGATAATCCACCGAGGATGTATCCTTCATCACTGGTTTGATCTAATCCATGCATCTGCTCAAATTGAGTTCCTCCAAACCGTTTATCCCACTCTTTTATTCCAGATGTATCAATTTTAACTATCCAATAGTCATCAAATCCCTGTGAAGACTGCGTTTTATCACCGCTGATTCCAGACCCAGACCATCCACCTAAAATATATCCAC
>JACCZV010000204.1 GCA_013695775.1 Chitinophagales bacterium
AAGAATTATTTCCTGATATTCCCGTCATCTCCGAGGAGACAAAGCTGATACCCTACGAAGAGCGTAAAAATTGGAGGATGTATTGGTTAGTAGATCCTCTTGACGGCACTAAAGAGTTCATCAAAAAGAATGGGGAATTCACAGTGAACATTGCACTTATGTCGCACGATAAACCTATCCTCGGAGTGGTTTATGCTCCTGCCCAGCAACTTATTTGGTATGGAAGTAAAGGAGAAGGAAGCTTCAAGATGAATGGGGATGGTACAAGAATGCCATTAAAAAAAGGGGCGAACTGGCGTCATCTTCAAAAGGTAAATGTTGTAGCGAGCCGTTCTCATCTGAATGATGATACCCTGGAATTTGTGGAGGACCTGAAAAAAGAGGGAAGGGAAGTTGATTTTGTTTCTTCAGGAAGTTCTCTGAAATTTTGCCTCGTAGCTGAAGGGAAAGCAGATGTTTATCCTCGTTTTGGTCCCACCATGGAATGGGACACTGCTGCCGGTCAGGCAGTGATTGAATTGGCAGGAGGAAGAGTATTGAACTGGGAGACCAATCAAAGACTCGAGTATAACAAGGAGAATTTGCTGAATCCCTATTTTATTGTAGAATTTGCTTGATCGGTGCATTTGCTTTCTTCATAGCTAATGCTTTATCTTCATAGCTGATCATGTGTCCCTATATTTCTCCGGCATAATTGATTGCGGCCTTTTTCCTATAGCCGATAATTTCTACATTTGCGCGGCTTTTCAAAAAATCATAGACGAGGCTCAGCTAATTCAACGCTTGGGAACGCATGGTATTCAATTCATTTAGCTTCCTACTATTTTTCCCTCTCGTTACGATTATCTATTTTTTGCTTCCCCATAAATACAGGTGGGTGCATCTGCTGCTCAGTAGCTGCATATTCTACATGTTTTTTATTCCTGTATATATCCTCATACTGGTTTTCACCATTATCATCGATTATTTCGCCGGAATATTGATTGATCAGGCTGAAGGAAGGCGGAGAAAATTATTTCTCTTAATGAGCCTGGTTGCCAATATCGGTGTGCTGGCGATTTTCAAATACTACAATTTCTTTCTTGGTAATCTGAATTGGGTTACTGATCTGTTTGGGGTTAAAATGGATATTCCTTATCTGAACATCATTCTGCCAATCGGTTTATCCTTTCATACATTTCAGGCCATGAGCTATACGATAGAGGTCTATCGTGGTAACTTCAAGCCCGTTCGCGATTTTGGCATCTATTCCTTATATGTAATGTTTTATCCTCAGTTGGTTGCAGGACCAATTGAGCGCCCCCAGAATCTTATTCCGCAATTCTATCAGAAGCATGAATTCGATTATGATCGGGTGATCTCCGGGTTAAAGCTTATGCTATGGGGTTTGTTTAAAAAGGTTGTAATTGCCGACCGGCTCGGAGCTTACGTAGCCAATGTATTCAATTTTCCACACCAGCACAGTGGTGAACCCCTTACCTTCTGGGTATCGGCGTGGTTTTTTGCCATTCAACTCTATTGCGACTTTGGCGGTTACAGCGACATGGCCATTGGCTCCGCCCGGGTAATGGGCTTTGATTTAATGACAAATTTTAGAAGGCCTTACCTCGGTCGCTCTGTTGGTGAGGTCTGGCAGCGATGGCACATTTCCCTTACCACCTGGTTTGGTGATTATGTTTTTAAGCCATTGGGAGGTTATAGAAAAGGACGATGGAGGGGCATTTTCAATCTAGGAGTATTAATGTTCCTTGCGGGATTATGGCACGGCGCCAACTGGACTTATGTGCTCTGCTTTCTTTTGTTTTTTGTTTTTCTCGCATCGCGGCTTGTGATGAAAAAGCAGATCGATATGTTTGATAAACTAGTATACGGCATCCATCCCTTGTTCGGAAGAATTGTTGGAACTATCCTTGCCTTTCATTGTGGCATTTTTTCTTATATATTTTTCCGTTCCATGAGTGTACAGGATGCCCTGTATTATTACAGCCAGATGTTTAGTTTTAAGAGTCTGAAGTTTTATGACGGCGATCAGTCAACGATGTGGTACGGGTTGTTCGGCATTGTTTGCCTCTTTTCAGTAGAGATATATCAGGAAGAATACACAAAAGATAAGAATGCTATTTTTCCTGAACCCAGGAATAATGTGCTCAGGTATCTTTTCTATGCAGGAGTGATTTCAATAATTTTACTAATTGGTGTTTTTGATGCAAGTCAGTTCATTTATTTCCAATTCTAAAACGGAAACGAAGGCAGGTACTAACGGAAAATGGAGGTTCCTTCGCAACGGGCTTCTCTTCCTGTTAACATTGATTGTGTTTGACCAATTGCTGGGAGCATGGGTGCATTATTTATACTTCAAACAAAAAGCGGGACCTGGTGCTGAGACTACATTCACC
>JACCZV010000216.1 GCA_013695775.1 Chitinophagales bacterium
GTGATGCAGAGCTCACCAATATTGTTACTAAAACCCTGGGCAGACCTGATACGAAAGATATTTTGCAGACATCTTACAGGTCGAGGCCGGAATTGGTTGAAATAGTGAACAGTTTATTCTCGCCTGCCTTTCAAAGGTTAAGTAATCATCTTTCGAAAGAACAGATTGAACTAAGGCCACATCGCAAGCACAATGAAAGATTAAATGCCGCTTTCCAATTTTGGGGATTCAAATGGGCTGCTTCCAAGCAAACGAACAATGCTAAATACAATAGTCAGCTTGCGAATAGAGTAGCTGGCTTTATAAGTAGTAAGCCTCTGATCGAAGACCACGAAACAGAAACATTACGGGAGGCAAAACCTGGGGATGTCGCCATTCTTTGCCGTAATAACATCCATTGCAGGGAGGTAGCAAATGCTTTGCGCGGGCAGGGTGTACAAGCTGTGGTTGCTAACACCGGCCTTCACAGAACTGCAGAATGGCGCCTTCTGAAAGCATGTCTGCATTTACTGTTAGATGAACGTGACAGCTTATCAAAAGCAGAGATTCAATTTCTAACATCGGAAAATCATGAGATCGAAACGTTGCTTGATGAGAGGCTTCAGTTTTTAAAAGATGCCGGTAATAACGATGATAAGATTAACAGCTGGATGAATGATCATGAAGCTATTAGATGGATAGAGGAACAACGAACGAACCTTAATTCCGAACCGGTCAACAGCATTATACAGCTTATGTATTCAGGCCTCGGCTTTCAAAGCCGAGTGATGCAATGGGATGGAGGAGAACAAAGAATTGCAAATCTTCAGCAGATATTGACCTATTCAACCATCTTTGAAGATTACTGTGCAAAACTTGGCCTCCTTCCAAATGCCCATGGCTTTCTTGCGTGGTTTGATGCTCTTGCAGAAAATGATAAAGATGAAAGAGGAGTTGTTGCAAATAAATTTTCGGTCAACGTACTTACATATCATAAAGCAAAAGGGTTAGAGTGGCCAATCGTAATCTTGTATGGTTTAGATGAAGAACATGAGCCCAATCTTTTTGCTGTACGGGTGAATGCTAAGGATAGAATGGAATTTGAAAAACCCCTTGACGGAAGAACGCTTCGTTTTTGGCCATGGCCTTATGGAAGTACTCAGTATGGTCCACGTACCGGTTTCAAAAAATTTACTGATTGCTGCAAAGAAACTGATGAGTATAATTTTTTTGATGAGAGGGAAAAAGCTGAGCAATTGCGACTATTATATGTCGGTTTTACAAGGGCGCGTGATTATCTTATAATAAGTAATAAAACAGAAAAGAGGCAATCCTGGCTGCAAATGCTTATTGATGATGATATTGAAACTTTCACAGGTGTCCCAACAGATAATTGTGACCTTGAGATAAATATCAGGAAGCATTTTAACAGCCTGGTGAGATTATGGATAAGCAGCTATAACAGCTTAGCAAAACCTGTTGGTGTCAATAATAAATCGGTCGACATTTTCACTGAAGGTGAAAAAAAAGAATGGGCCCCGTACCGGATCAACCCCTCAAAAAGTGAAATTGTTGAAAACATAGGCTTCATAGAAGAAACCAGCATTGGTCATGAATTTTTAAGTGCGGGTATAGATGAAGAAAGAACCGATTTCGGCAATTTCATTCATGAAGTGTTGTGTGCATTTAGGCCAGCAATGAAAGATGCTGCTGCAAACCACCTTATCAGAAGATTGGCAGATCAATATGAGTTCACCCAAAATGTTAATGAAGAGGAGTTACTACATCGCATCCGTGATTTTTACAGATGGATTATGAATCTAAAGCCGATCCAAATACATAAAGAACTGCCTCTGATGATGGAAGCAGATGGACAACTAATAAGTGGTTTTGCTGATATGGTAATAGAAACTGCATCATCAGTTATACTAATTGACTATAAAACCTTTGTTGGAAATAGTGCAGCAATGAAATGGAAGGCAAAAAACTTTTCAGGGCAGTTGAAGAAGTACAGCGACATATTGAAAAAGGTATATCCTGGTAAGGAAATACGAAGCGGCATTTATTTTATCATGATGGGGAAATGGTGGGAGGTGGAAGAAAACAGCCTGCAAACTATAAACCCCGAATGATAATCCGGTTATGCCATATCTATAAAATTATTATCTTATCACAGCAAATTTTTTAATTGCCACTTCTCCATTATTCCCGGTGAATCTTGCTAAATAAATTCCAGCTGGAAATTTAGAAAGATCAATTTGAATAGGCCCGGTTACCTTTTGTGTTGACATTGAATAAACTGCTTGTTTTATAGAATTGGTGATGTCTATTCTTTCTAAAGAATTCCCTTTAAGCTGAATATTTAAATTATCGTTTGCAGGATTAGGATAAACTTCTACTAAATATGTCGAGAGAGTTTTCGATCCAAGCTTTGCAGGACAAGTAATATCTATTGGCGAAAGCTTATCATCATTTAATACCGCATTCGTATAGCCGGGTCCTTTATAAAAATAGTCTGCTTCATTGGGTGATTTTACCAATAATGTTATCTGATAATTTTTTGAGCTTACAATTGGCATCTTAGTCTTTATAGTAACGGGGATATCGGTAAATGCTACCTCATCTCCGGGTTTTAGATAGTATTTTATATTCTTGTCATATCGAAGAATATTAAAATATCCCTCTGAATCGCACAATAGATTCATACCGCTTCCCTCCTGAGTCAGCTTGGTAACCCCAAGACTCCATTGTGTAACTACGGCGGAAGGATTTTCACTGAACATATTTTTTACTAAACCATCAATCATTACTGTGGCATGGTAGTCAGTGGATCCATTGGAGCACGATGTGCTTTCTGCTGAACAATTCATCTGGGCACTGCCTGAAATGAGTTTAATCTTTATATCTTCTTCAATATTGCTGTAAAGGCTACAGTTTAAAGATGAACATAGTATATCATGAATAAATATCGAACTCTGGTTTACAACGAACGATGGAACAAATGCCCCATGACCCTCTTTAGCCTCTCCATATAATCTGGAACAAATGCCTTTGGATATTAAACGTTCATAAATGGCATGTGGCCCGAATATCATTGTGAAAGGACAATAGTTGCAGGAAGGCGCCGCAGGAATGTTATTCTGCATGCTGTTATAATAAGGAACTGTTGGATCTTCTATTCCATGAAAAAATATGGCAGGCATATAGTCAAAGGCAGGGTTGCTAATATTACTGCTCGTGTTAGCCACATATTTTGGAAGAGATAAGTTGGCATTAAGGCCACCTACCATGGAGCAACCAATATCCGCATTTGGTGTGCTTATATAATCACAAATTCTTTCAGGCACTCCACCCGATAAGCTTAAAACTGCCTTGATTTTATTGATAGGTGCTTTAGTGTAAAGGCCATCAGCATCATAATTTCCATAAGGAAAATAATATTTCACTTTGCTAATTCCACTGGGCTGATATTTCACATCTATATGCCAGTCAACATTTTTTTCTCCCAACGCGTTATTATTGTTTAGGGCTTTGTCAATATCATTTTCACTATAATAGGCTGTCGTTAATGCAGTGATTGCTCCCGCGCTTGTACCTCCAATAATTATTTTAGAGGCGTCAATAAAAGGTAGAGAGAGGCACCTGTCATAATTTATTGGCTGAGGATATTTATAATCACCTTTTGATATTGCTTTAATAGTTCTTGTAATTAATCGTGCATCCTGCACAGCCCTGAAAATGGCACGGTGCTGTTCATCAGTTCCGCAATTTGCAGGATTCGCACATTGCACAGGTTCGGCATCATGCCCTGTTCTGTAATTGAAGGTAGCTACTACAAATCCCTTGGAGGCGAATTGTTTCGCGAAATTTATTATGTCACCGTCATCTTTGTTGGTGTTTTGGAAGCCACCTCCCCTAATAAAAATGACAACAGGTGCATTATAAGTTTGACTAAGGTAAGTTGATGGAAAATATAAATCCATTCTATAAGTCACATCGCTGCTGCCAAGATAAATTTGATTTTTGCCGTATGTGACATATGGAATATCTTTTAACCTGACTATTTTTTTTAAGATACATGAATTATTCGCCGCACAAGATGCTTGACTAGTAATACAAGTTAAATCCGAAGGAACATCAAAATCAAGTTCCTCATAACTATTTAACGAATATTTTTGGGTATCATCAATCAGTGGCAGATCACCAGAAATACATTGGGCAATTGTTTTTTCATTATTATAAACTATAAAAAATGAGGCGCACACCACAGCGCAAAGTAATTTTCGACGTAAGAATTGCAGTATAGAAAAGTTAAGATAATTGCTAAAGGTTATTTTCCATATCATAATTAATTTTTTTCTGAGTAATATCTAAACGACTAATATTATAAAGGGCCAAATAGTGCAATTGCTATTGCCCTTGGGACAAAGAATACCCCCTCTTATCATCAAAAGCCATTAAAAATTCAAGCGAACATACTGGCATGATCGCTGCCAATTGAATTGTCCATTGCAAAACATCCTGATGGCTTATATTGTGATTATTATTTGTCTCAATACGTAACTGGTACAGATCCACACATTCTGTGAAGAACGAGCCGGTAGGCCACACTTGTGTACCTCGGTTGCTGATATTTGTCAGGCTAAGATGATCAGGCAATATGGATTTTACTTTTTCAGAAATAGCTGCAGGCTGCTGGGTGCTTTTAACAAAATAATCTATACCACAGATTTGTTCTGTTTTAGGCAATGCTGTTTCTATAATCTCATTCTCCGCGGGAATCACCGGCGGTCTGAATTCTGGCACCTCTGCTACTATAACAGATGAACGATGGTGCCGAGGAAGCTTTCCCAGGTGTGAGATGATCTCATCGGTGAATGCCAGCGTAGTAAGTGGTGGTTTATCTTTTGTTCCGAAATCGGAGGTGTGGGCGCCTGTTTCTAATGTTGCTATTAATGCATTTTCTATCCTGGCAGATTGTTCAGTGAGGCTAAGGTGCCGAAGCATCATAATGCTGC
>JACCZV010000220.1 GCA_013695775.1 Chitinophagales bacterium
GCAATATCCCAGTATTTCGCCGTTTTCATTTCAAAATCATCGAATACGAAATTGTTATAAAACTGATTTGAAGAACCAAAATTACAGAAATCCATGTATACTTTATCATGAAATCTATTACCTCTGACATCCATATTTCCAGCGTATCCCACAAACAAAATCCCATTAAAAAGATTATTATAGAATTTCATAGATCCAGGATAGTTCACATCAAGTTTGGCAAAGGAATTTCCATTAAATGTTCCTGCATTAGGATAATTAAATTGCATATAATTAAAAAAGGTATTATTGGAAGCATTTATGTTGTATCCTCCATTGAATTGATTCTGGTCAAACGGATACGTTGCACTGTCACCTATTAAGTTATTAATCATATCAATTGAATCGAATGACACATCCATATTCCCATGTATAATATTACTATTCAATTTCAGTGATCCATTACCATAAGAAATGTTTAATGATTTGTTGAAGTAGTTTTCGGTGAACGTAAGATTTGTTACGTAGATCGCATAAAGTGAAAGATAATTCTCGCATTCGACTACGTTGTGGTTGAATTCAAGTGATCCGTTCTCCTCTTCGAATAAACATCCAAAGCAATCACTTTGATAAAGTAGTTTGTAATATGACAATTACCGTAGACACCCTCGTATCCGAAGCTCACTTTAATTACTGAGCTTGAGTAATAGTCAGAGTTGCAATTGCCGTTTGTGCAAATTATCTGGCAGTTTTCAACGTGAATTTCATAAGGAGAAGAAGCATACAGAGCATAGTAGCTATAGTAGTAAGGTGCATCCTGGTTGACAAGAGTAAATCGTTTTAACCACAAAAACTGTGTTTCTCTCAGATTCCATGTCGCCGTGTCATCAATTGATCCCCTGAGATTACATTAACACTCGAAGAATCCCCATTTTCAGACTGAAAAATGATTCGATTAACAGCGTTTGCATTTGGAATATATCCGATTTCTATTGGTCCATTGTAGGTGCCAGGTCGGATGTTGAATGTCACTGGTCCTGAAACTCCTCCAATAAGAGCAAAGGCTGCATCCTGAATCGTTGCAAAATCCGGCGACGTTCCACCAACGGTGAAAATGCCGGATAATTGAGCGTTACACTTTTGCGAAAAAAATAATACAATAACGATCGTAATGACGAAGATTTGTTTCACTATAGTAGTTTGTGTAAATATAATCCGTTTTTGCTTTCGTGAATGTTACAATAGTAGGTACGTAACACTAATAACACTGCTCTTATTTTAATGATCATCAATGAGGGTACTCTAAAACTAAAGGTAGGAAAAGCTTCAGGTAGCGTAGAGATAGCAGATCTAATTATAAAATGGCTGAGCACTCCTATGCCCGCTCTAACATCTTTACCTTCTCTGCCATCACATTTAATAGCAGATCAACTGTTTGAAGATGGGTTCTAAAAGATAGAATGGCTGCGCGCAGCGTAAACTTTCCATCGAGGAGGGTGGATGAGATGAAAATACGGCCATCTCTCTGTACTTCCTCACATAATCTTTTATTGAATTCATTGGCATCACCATGCTTCGGAATATAGCGATATGTTACTACAGATAAATCAGGTTTTTCGCCTACTTCAAAACCTATCCTTTGTATCTCATGATAAAAATATTTAGTCAACAGCAGTTTCTCTTCGAGGCACGCGCTGAAAGGCTTTACTCCCATCAGCTTCAGGGGGAGCCACAGCCGCAATCCACGAAAATGCTTTGTTAATTCGGGTGAGACATCGGCAGGAGAAATTTCTTCTGTTGTCTGCGATGCATCCTGCATATAGTTTGCCTGGTATGAGTGAGATGCTTTCAGTTGTTTGCCATCTTTTGCTAAAAGTACGCCGCTGCCGTAGGGGAGAAACAATCCCTTATGAGGGTCTACTACTAGCGTATCCGAACTTTCGATTCCTTTTAATTTTTTTTCTCCCTCTTCTGTCAGCATAAAAAAACCACCATATGCAGCATCAATGTGATACCAAATGTTCTGCTTTTGGGCTATCGCGCCAATCTCTTCGAGGGGATCAACGGCACCTACATCCGTGGTGCCGGCTGATGCTATCACCAGAAATGGGATCAGCCCCTTCGATTTGTCATGCTCAATCGCCCGCCGCAGGTCATCGGCTTTCATCCGGTAGCCGGCGTCCATTGGAATACGTCGAACGATACATTCTTTTAAACCAGCAATACGGATTGCTTTATCTACTGAGTGATGAACCTGCTTAGTAAGATAAATCACTGCTTTATCAAAATCACATGATTTGATTTGTGAAGCATCGCGTGCGCATACGATGCCGATCAGGTTTGCAATGCTTCCTCCTGATGTCAGGTTGCCTATTGCTTGTGAAGGATATTTCATAATTCCAGCAATCCATTGAATCAACAGATTTTCCATCCGTACGGCTCCCGGCCCGGCAAAATAAATTCCTGCATAGCGATTAAATATATCCGCGAGAAAGTCGCCGAGTGCCGCGTAATAAATTCCTCCTCCAGGTATATAACCAAGATGCCCGCCTGAGGCCGGATTGAGGCCGGGAATATCTACATGGCTGCTTAGAAGTGACAGCGCCTCTTCAATAGCAATTGGATCATCTGATATAGGAGATGAAAATAATCCGTCTCCGTTCCCATAATTTACATTGTACGCCTTTGCAGTGTCAATGGTATTGATAAAATGTTCTATGTAATCAATCACTTGCTTTCGGACTGCATCGCGATCAGCCGCAGGAGGTTCAAGAAGTCTTGAAATTTTCTCCTTGGCAAGAAGTTCATCACGCATAATATTTCAATTCATACCGATTAAACAGGGTTGAAACTAATGTTTAAAAGCAAAACATAGCAATGTTATCGACAAGAATTATTATAAGTTCAATAACTATAGTTCTTTCAGATCGCCAATGCCAATTTACCTATAACTGGGTTGCGCCCGCAAGTCTTCAGAATCAGTTTTATTGAATAAGAATTTTCTTAGTTATGTAATTTTTTTCTGTTTGAATTGTAATGAAATAAATTCCTGGAGATTCTCCGGTTAAGTCTATACGCTTTTTCAACTTGCCTGAAAAAGCTTTTTCTGCAATGAATAAACAAATTGAACAATTGTAAGCTCAACTTTATCTTTAGGGGATACCTCTCCAGGTGAACTTATGTGCATTTTCTTTATAAGGTTGAGTATACTTTAGATCAACCATTTCAACTCAGGTTAACAGGTAAAAATATCGAGAAGGTAGCACCCTCTCCAACCTTGCCATCTGCGATTATATATCCCTTATGGTTTTGGACAATTTTTTTACAAATTGCCAGTCCGATGCCAGTGCCTGAATATTCATGCCTGCCATGCAGCCGTTGAAAAACTTCAAATATCCTTTCTGCATGTTTATTGTCGAAACCAATTCCATTGTCTTTTATAGTTATTTTATAATATTCTGCCTCCGAACTTATGTTGATATTTTTTAGATGTTCCCCATTCACAATCCCCACTCTTATTTGTATCTGAGGAGGAACATTCCTTTTACTGTATTTAATTGCATTGCTTAAGACATTCGCAAACAGTTGCTGAAGCTGGAAAGGCATTCCCACGATCGAAGGCAAAATTGGATATTTTATATCAGCACCTTTTTCATCAATGGCATGTCTCAAAATAGTTTGCACCTCTTCAAAGATCAGATTTAAATTTACCAGCTTAAAATTATGGTCGCTCGCCTTGGTTTGAGAGAATGTCAGGAGATCTTCAATAAGAATGTGCATGCGATGAGCGGCTGATCTGATTTTTTGAAGGTAGTCTTTCACTGTGTCAGGCAACTTGCCCGCCTCTTTTTCCATGATGCGGTTGCTGTATGTCTGTATTTTTCGCAGCGGCTCCTGCAGATCATGGCTTGCTACATAATTGAAAGATTGCAATTCAGAATTATTTTTTTCCAGCTCAAGATTCAGGTTTTTCAATTCTGCTGTGCGTTCCTTCACCTTTTGTTCTAAAAGCTCATGTGCCATTTTCTTATCATGAATATCAATGCAGGTACCGATGTAACCTTCAAATATTCCTTTGGATGAAAAGCGGGGGATTCCATGATCCTGAATCCAATGATATTCTCCATCATATCTCTTCAGCCGGTATTCCATAATAAATTCCTGCCGGGCATCAAATGAAGAAACATAGGTATCATGATAATGGGCGAAATCTTCAGGATGTATTCCGTCTGCCCAGCCACTTCCTATCTCCAGATTCATAGAACGGCCGGTATACTCAAGCCACCCTTTATTGAAATAGTTATATAGCTTGTCTGCGTCTGCTACCCATATTAATACAGGAGCAGTATTAGCAAGCGTTCTAAACTTTTCCTCACTTTCTTTCAATTTTGCCTCAGCTTTTTTTCTATCCGCATCTTCAGTTATATCCTGCAATGTCCCAAATATGCGAAATGGTTTTCCTGCGGCATCTACATCAATTGCACCCCGCGAATGAACTACCTTTACACGCTTATCTTTTAATATTATGCGGTAATAAAAATCTAGTGGCGCCTTCGTATGTAACGACTGCTGAATCTGGTCCGTCACGAAATCCTTATCCTCGGGGTGGTTGAAAGCAGAGATGTCTTCAAATGTAATTTGTGCTTGAGGTTCGAGATCATAAATCCGGTACATTTCATCAGACCAACTAAGTTTATTTTGGGTAATCTGCCATGTCCAGTTACCGAGGTGACTTAATGCCTGTGCTTGTCTATAAAACCCTTGCTGCAGCTCAATAATTAATTTAAAGCAGCGGCTTTCAAACTCTACAGTAAAAAGGTCGATCTCCTCCAGTATGCTACTGAATATTCTGACATTGGAGGTGTAACCTGGTAAAAAGAGTCGAAAAATTTTTCTCCGAACAAAGTTCATCAAGGTAATATCCTCTACCTTCACCTCGTCACGCGAAATCATTGGCAGTTGGTTCTCAAACCACCTCTTTACAGAATCATCAATAAATTCTCCCGCGTTGTTTTTAGAGAAATATGTAAGCATTTCAGCACTGCTCGTAATAGTAAATTGCAGAAGCTTTTTTTTTGGCCACTCTTCAAAAAATCTAAGCAGGGGAATTTTTAATTCACCTGATAAGGTGAGTTGCTCTGCGGCAAACTCCTTTAGCTTTGAATCCAACAGATATTTTGCATACGATGGCAAATGTTTAAAATGAAGAGAATCCCTTTTTACATTTAACAATTGATGCTTCTCATAAGGGGGCATGGCATTACTTTTAGGATTCAATTCAGACTTAGAGATAGCCTAAAACAAATTGCTGCTTGTTTGATTTTGGAGCATACATTTGCCAGTCAAGGGCGACAACTTTTTTTAAAATGGATTCCAGTTCCCTAGCTGAAGTCGGTTTACGGATGTATAGGTTTGCGCCTTTATTAAAGGTGTCATCAATATCCCATAAGCTGGATGATGTGGAATAGATGACTACTGGAATATGACGCAGATTGTGAATGTTTCTTATTTCCTCAAGGCATTCTTTTCCGCCCTTGCGGGGCATATTCAAGTCCATAAAGATGATGTCGGGCAATGGCGAATTCTTTCTCATAAGCCAAGCCATCAGCTTTTCCCCATCAGGCACGGAAGCCAGTCTGATGTTTGAATGCACTCCGGCAGCAACTTCCTTAAAGAGTTCACGGTCTTCGGCATCATCGTCAGCAAGAAGGATTCTAAGCTCCCTTACAGATCGAAGAGACATTAGGATGTAAAGTTTTTATAAGGGTATAAAAGCTGCTCCACATTATTTCAAATTAATTTTAATAAGCGGTGTTGGGATATTTTGCTAATTAGGCATAACCACTTGAAATGATTTTTCTAAAAAACATGTTTATGACCTGGAAGACCAAACTTACGCTGCAAAAATCATAAATCACTTCCTAATTATTCCATAAATACTATCTTTGCCCTCCCTTAATTTCGAGCAATGCCTAAAATGAAAACAAACTCCAGTGCCAAGAAGCGATTCTCGGTAACCGGCACAGGTAAAATAAAACGGAAGAAGGCATTCAAGCGCCACATCCTCACAAAAAAAGCTCATGACCGTAAGAAGCAGCTTGGGAAATCAGGTTTGGTGCATTCTGCCAACCTCGATAATGTAAGAAAGATGATGTTAATCTAACTATAAAGAATTGAATTATGCCCCGCTCCGTCAATAGTGTTGCTTCCAGAGCCCGCCGTAAGCGGATGTTCAAACAGGCAAAAGGATATTTTGGTGCCCGCAAAAATGTTACCTCTGTTGCAAAAAATGCCGTTGAGAAAGCTCTGGTTTATGCTTATGGTGGCAGGAAGCAAAAGAAGCGTGACTATCGTGCCCTTTGGATTGCACGCATAAATGCAGCCATAAGAGCTGAAGGAATGAGCTACTCGGTCTTTATGTCTAAACTAAAAGCCGGTAACATCATGCTGAATAGAAAAACCCTCGCCGATCTTGCAATGAATGACGGAGCTGCCTTCAAAGCCATTGTGGCACAGGTGAAATAGAAAAATCCAAAACCTCTGATTTAATCCGCTGTCCAAAATGATGGCGGATTTTTTATATTCTGGCATATGAGATAGATTTCATACATTTGAATAAATGGTATCTTGTATGAAAATATTTTTAAGCATCCTACTCGCCATTAGTTTATCATCTATAATAAATGCACAGGATTTTGCCCCCGTTGGGGCGAAGTGGTGGTATACCCAGGTTGATTTATTCAATCCATTTTTCAAGAGTTATTCAACAATAGAGTCAATTCAGGACACGATTATTTCGAATCAATCTTGCCGCAAGCTCCTGACAACCTATAATAATGCTTTCGCAGAAGCAACATTCGAAACTTATTATATGTATTCTGAAGACAGAATAATTTATCAATACTCTGAGGATTCTGCACGCTTTCTTCAGCTCTATGATTTTAATAAAGAAGTAGGCGACACTTTTGTGATGGAGGGATATTATGTCGGCTCCGCTCAAATTGAACCTCTGAAAGCAATTATTGATTCAGTTGACTCTGTTGAAATAAATTCGGTGATGCTTAAAAGAATTTACACTCATTCCAATGATGGATTAAACTGGGACTTTCTTGGATGGAGCACAGAATTGATTGGCCATGATCATTTTCTATTCCCATTCGGAGATAATTTTACAACCGCTCCATTGCGCTGTTACCAGGATTCTTTGCTTGGCTTGTATGAAACAGGAACTGCACCTTCATGTGAGTTTGTAGTTGCAGTGAATGAGGCTGATAATGAAAAATCATTTATAATATCTCCTAATCCGGCAAGTGATTTCATCTCAATAAGATTCTCCGGAAAATATCTTCAATCTCCATATATAGTCTCAATAAGCAATGGTATAGGAAAAATCTTTCTTACCAGAACATTTTCTTCAAAGGAAAATGAATTAGATATAAGTGCTCTGGAACCTGGCATTTATTTGTTACAAATTGATTATGAAGGAGGAATGGCAGTGAAAAAATTTATCAGGCAATAAAATTCTCCGACTGTTCTAATTCACGCCATTCTTAGCTGCATCTTCTATCGCCTTTACCAACTTGTCAAGTTCTGCAAGAGATGTATACACATGAGGCGTCACACGTACGCACTTTATATTTTCCCATTCGATATTTACTGTATGAATTTTATACTTATTGAAAAGGAAGCTATTGGTTTCAGCAGTTGTAATTCCATCAATAGAAAATCCGCAGATCGCACATGAATACTGTGGGAGAAGTGAAGTGTGAAGCTTAACTTTCGGTAGTTCTGTTATCCTCTCTGCCCAATAATTCTTCAAGAAACGAAGCCGTGCTTCTTTGCGTTCCGCTCCTATAGCATTGTGGAAGTCTAAAGCATATCCTATTGCCTGCTCAGCAGGAAAGGATCTTGTTCCCTGAGCTTCAAATTTTCGAATGTCATGGCTCTGAGGTTCACCATTGGCAAACAATGGCCAAAGAGATCCAATCTTATCTTTTTTCACCCATAATAAACCTGTACCAAAAGGTGCACAGAGCCATTTGTGTAAACTGGTGCCCCAGTAATCGCAATTCAGCTCTGGGATGATGTAAGCGAAATGTGCAAACGTATGTGCGGAATCGGAGATGACCCCTATGCCGGAATTAATTTTTTTTACTGCATCGGCAATTTTTCTTACTGGTAGAATCTGCCCCGTCCAGTTAATCATATGCGTTAAGTGCACGACCTTCGTTCCGGATGTGACAGCTT
>JACCZV010000226.1 GCA_013695775.1 Chitinophagales bacterium
ATCAGGCACATAGGAACAAGCAAGAGATACAAGCGTTCGAAATAGTTGGAATGATGCCAGGGCGTATTTTGAGTAAGGTTTACCAACAAAATAAATCCACCGATAAAAAAACCCACCAGCAATGCCAATTCATACTTCCTTCTGAAGATTAACATCGTAGTTACAATCAGAAAAGCAATGATTTCTTCAGTATAAATTCTTATAAGGAAGGTTATTAAGGTTATAATATTGGTAACTGAACCAAAATTTTCTTTGGCTATTTTTGTGATTTGAGACAAAGGGTAACCGATTTTTCCAGTTTCATATTCCGAAAGGAATAATATTTTCCATACTAGCCAAAAAATGCAAACAATACCTAAAATAGCCGCCAGCTTCATTGGCACTTTGCGTATTTCTAAAAAATGATAAAGCAGAATAAAGATTAAACCAACAATCATCAATGGATAAGAAAATAGTAATGTAACGGAAGCAATTGCGACACCCAACAGTTGCCATGTAGTATTATAGAAACGTTTATTGATTAATGATGAAAAGAAGATCAGCAAGGCAGCTCCGTACCAAACTTCATACATAGGGCAGAAATAAAGGAAGTAAATCCCGCATACACCAACCAACATCAGTGCCCATCCGGCAGCTACATCTCTAAGGGCTCCGACACATAAAATGAATAAGATGAGTAAATATAAACCTGGATTCAGTGAATTAAAAACCATAAGCCACTCCATCGGGAGATGCAGCTTCACCGCTGCTAATAATAATAACTGGGAGGGAATTAGAATGAATCGCTGATGTTCGACCCGGAAATTTTCCGCTTGAATAACATGAAAGAAGTAATATGCACCATCAAGAAAGATGCGCTCTTTATAAAAAAATAATGCCCCACTAAAATATAAAATAAAATATATAATTGCAAAAGAGAGCAACCTGGTATTGGGAGGAAATGCATTCAGGAAGGCTTTAGAAAATGTCACCTCAGCAAAGTAACATTACCCTTTCGTGTTTCAGCCAAGCCATCGAGGTAAGTGACATGAACCTCATAAACATATACCCCATCCTCTTCAGGTTTGCCATTAAATTGTCCATCCCATCCATTCATAATATCAGTACCTGTGAATACTAATTGTCCCCAGCGATTAAACACTTTCATCTTTAATGTGGCTACATTAATCTGAGCAATTTGAAAAAAATCATTTAACCCATCTCCATTAGGAGTAAAGGCATTGGGCACCGCCAATGTATTGGCTGTAGTTTCCACATAAACTGAATCAATAATCTTGCATCCATTAGCATCTGTCACCTCCACCTTATACCATCCAGTAGAGAGTCCTGTGGCAGTCGCTGTATTTTGAGGTGGCACACTATTCCAGTCATAGGAATAAGGCGGGGTACCTCCGGAAGGGCTGACTGTAGCAGATCCGTCATGCGCATTGTAATAGGTTTCCGCAGTGCTGGTGAGATCAGTAACAAGGGATGGTGGTTCGATTATGGTGACCATTGCACTGTCCAAGCAACCGTTTACATCGGTGATGATCACCATATAATTTCCTGGTGCCAAGCCGGAAATAAGAGCAGAGTCATTTGTCGGTAAGGTATTCCACTCATATGTAAATGGAGCAACTCCGCCACCGGGATTTGCAGCGGCTTGTCCATTGGCCTCACCACTGCACAATACATCCAACGATGAAACCGTGGCTTCTATTCCCGGAAAAACATTCACAAGAACTGTATCCATTTTATAACAGCTAAAGCTTGAAATGGCTTGAGCTATGTACGGGGTGTTTTCAAGCGGGTTAACGGTTATTGGATTGGTAGACGAAACCAATACATTGTTTGCAGTCCATTGAACATTGGGAGCGGAACTTATTGCATTCAGCACAACGGGAGCACCTGGGCAGACGATAGTATCGGGAGGAGCAGTCACATCGGGCAACGGATGTACCTGCACTACTTTTGTTCCACTTCCACTGCCGCATTCATTGAGTGCAAAAACTGAAAGAGTTACAGTACCCGAGGAATCAAAAACCACTGTAATTTCATTGTTAGAAGTGTCTATGATGTCGCCCCAGGTTGAAGACCATTCATAGTAAGTACCGGGAAAGAAAGGGACATTATAATTTATTGTGTCTCCTGCACATACACTTATAGGACCTACTATTCCTGTAGAGGGAGTTGCAATAATATTTACAAATACTGTATCTGCCCATGGCGAGTAACATCCGTAATTGTATTCCCTAACGGTAAACCAATATGTTCCTGTCGGGAAATTAGATGGGAAGCCAATGATTATTCCGCTTCCAGGCCAGAAGAACGGTATCCCACCATTCAGGTTAGGCGAAAACCATTCATATTGAGATCCTTCATGATACGGTGAAAAAGTAAGTGTTAAATAGTCACCGGCACAAATCAAAGTATCGTCTGCAGTTAACAGAGGGGGAATGGTATCTTCAAAACCAATGGTTAAATGAATAAGAGATCCATAACTCTGCGATGAAGGCGTTACATCTGTGGATACAATTCTCATATAATAAATACCATATCCAGGGGATCCTAAAATTGGAATAAGGTCACTTAAGCCCGGTATGGACAATGTAAGCGACCCACTGGTGGTAGAATTTACGGTGCCTAGCGTTCCTGTATTCAAGATAGAATAAGAACTAATATCCAGCACCTGCACCTGAAACTGATTTCCCGGCCCATACGTCACTCCGCTACCCCAGGTATCTATGTCAATAACAATTGTGGTATCCACACCTGTGTTTTCAGTGATGCATACTGCTACATCCTCCATATTATTTGTTGTAACATCACAATTATGAATGCAGAATGGCCCCCAGGAAGAACCTATTGTAGCAGGATTTGTAGAGATCACCCGAACATAATAATTACATCCGGGAGCTGTTGTAGGAACTAATCCGGAAACACTCCCAGGAGGTGATCCAAGCAAAGGATCATAAGCATTGGCATCGAATGAGGACCCAAGAGTCTGAGGTGATAAAAAACTTCCGTTTGCATCAGACAGCTCAGCAACATATTGGTTATTGAAACTATAAACTCCGGTTGAATAAAACGGTACGTCTATAACACTGTGAGTACATAGAGTATCTGGCCCAAAGGTTACTGCAGGCTGTAATGTTGTAATTACGTTTGGACATTCCTCTACTTCAAAACAAATACTTACTGTACCTGTGATCGCAGGTGGGGGCGACACTCTGTTGATGCGTACCTCATAACAACCACCCGGTAATGTAGAGGAAGGGATTTGAATTCCAACTCCTCCGGTAGTCTGATTTGCAAATACAGTAAAGACACCAAGGTTTAACGGGCTTGCAAAACTTCCCGCTGCATTTGACATCTCTATCTCATAAGTACCATCGCAAAGGGGTTCTGAGAGTTCGAAGAATATTGACAAGTAGGAGCCCTGACAAACAGGATTTGGAGATATGCTGGTAATATCAATCGTTACAGGATTATTCACATCATCATATGTACCGACTACAATAATATCATCGATAGAAAAAGAAACGGACTCTGCTGCACCTGTTCCATTCACCCATCTGAAAGCAAATCGCAAGTCAATTTGATTGTCGAATGCGGAATTTGTTACCGCTTCATATTTCCAAAGTGATGTGTTATTGTATTGTGATTGGCCTGTTTGAATCCATGTTGCTCCGCCATCTATGCTGTAATAGAGGGCGCCATAATCATCAGCATTTCCCTCGCATAGATAAAAAAATGTAAAGGTGACATCCGTCATTGCCAGTGTACAAAATCCGGTATTCATTGCGGCTACTCTGTCGGAAGCGCTATTGGGGTCATAACTGGCGTTGGCAGCAGCGGATGTATTTGCGTCATTGATGTGCAGGTAGTTGCTGTACGGGGCACCTGCTATAGTTCCACTAAAAGTCTGTGTTTCATCAGGAGTATCTGGATATAAACCATTTCCATCATATGAATTATTTATGATCCATTGGTTAGTACCGGTATTACTTCCAAGACCTGTTGTATTATTCAGGTCAAATGAGGTACTACCACCATCGAAATCCTCATAATACAACTGAATTGTCTGTTGCGCCCTCAATGAATTAAGCACAAAAAGTAAAGCAGAACAGAGAATGAATATAAATTTTCTTCTCATGGAAATGTATTCTCTGTGACTGGTTACCTTACTAAGTTAGACAAAGTAAATCTACATATATCTTTTATATCGTCAAAGAACTTCTATTAATTTCTTCGCATGTTGGAAATATAGTACTAAGAAATTTTAGCTCCGAGAACAGATTAAGAATGATGTCCTCTTAGCTTTAAACTAAGGAGGCGAAACAGAGAAAACTTAGATTACTGATTTAAATTCTTAATGATTTTCTTGGCCATTTCAGCAAGATCCTCAACGGTAACATTCAGCTTGGTTCTGCTGAAATTAATATCTTCTACACTTTGAAGGGGAATCAGATGAATATGAGCATGGGGTACTTCCAGGCCTATTACAGCTATGCCAATTCGTTTACATTCTACAGATCTTTCAATTCCCTTTGCGACTTTCTTTGCGAATATCATTAACCCCGATAATAATTCATCCTCCATATTGAAGATATAATCTACTTCTGCCTTCGGTATTACCAGTGTATGTCCCTGAGCCAATGGTGAAACATCAAGGAAGGCAATATAGCGTTCATCCTCTGCAAGGATATGAGCTGGAATCTTACGATTAATGATTTGTGTGAAAACACTTGGCATATTCCAGTAAGATATTATAGGGTAATTTCCATCACCTGAAATTTAAGTCTGCCAGAAGGCACATCAATTTCTGCGACCTCACCTACGGCCTTACCAAGCAATCCTTTACCGATAGGTGAGGAGACGGAAATTTTACCCGCTTTAAAATCCGCTTCCTTTTCGGACACAAGCATAAATAAATTTGTTTGTTTTGATTGGAGGTTCTTCACTTTAACTTTTGAAAGAACCATTACTTTCGAAGTGTCCAATTTTGAGACATCAATTACACGTGCATTCGACAGTGCTTCTTCCAACTTCGCAATTTTCATCTCCAGCATGCCCTGGGCATCTTTTGCAGCATCATATTCTGCGTTTTCAGACAAATCACCCTTCTCTCTCGCCTCCTGAATTTGACGGGCGATTTCGGCCCTGCCTTTTGTTCTCATCTGTATCAATTCCTTTTTCAGTTTCTCCAGACCTTCATTTGTGAGATAAGTCATTTCTGCCATAACAATATCTATAAGTGGTGAATGAAAGAAAAAGAAACGCTTCCGATTACAGGAAGCGTTTCTTCGCAACAAATGATAAATTTACAAGTTTATACGTAATCCTAAAGCGTGGGAACCACTGAAGGGCTCACTGGTGCGGTAGGAATAATCTATGCCAAGGCTAGGGCCATTTTGTTTTACCGGCACTTCGAATGAAACTCCGGCAGAAATCCCTGTTAAAGCTGTTACACGTTTCTCTGTATCAGTTAATCCATTTTGATAATTGTATCCACCCCGAATCATAAACATTTCTTTAAAGGCATATTCCAATCCTGCTCCAATCTGATCCTGTGAGAATGAATGCGAGGTGAAATTAGCTGCTACCGTCAGACGGTGGCTTGGTTTCCCCGATGCTCCAAATTTGAAATCATAGGCACCACCAATGTTAAGCAATGAAGGCAGCTCAAATCCCTGCGATCGCTGTTCAAGAGTCATGGAATAATCTCCTTCTGGCGCCTGTCCACGAAAGGAAAGTCCATCTCCACCAAATGTCATCGGGGTACCAATATTTCTAAGCGAAATGCCAAATTTGATTCTGGTGGGATCAGCCTGTGGACCCGTAACATACTGAATGCCCGCATCAAAAGCAACGCCTATTGCTCCGATGCCTGCAATGCCTTCAGAGACAACGCGAGCCGTAATTCCTCCATAAATGCTATTTGAAAAAACTTTTGCATAAGAAAGTGATCCATTTATAAACTGAGGACTATACGTTCCTGTACCTCCTTCAGGTAAGGAGGTGGTGGTTATTGGAATATCGCCAAAATCAATAGACATTACATTAAAGCCAAGAACTCCCCCTTTTGCACCTAAAGTTTGAGCGAAACCAAAGGTGCTTAAATTAATACCGGAGCCCTGGAGCCATCTTGTATGAGCAAACACCAATTCCGTTCTTCTTGTGAAGGCGAGGCCTGCTACATTAAGGTTAATCGCTTCTATTCCATGTATGCTTGCAGTGTTCAGACCGTCCCATCCGGAACTCCGTGCCCAGGGATTAAGCAAGAGCTCTGAAGCCCCTGCTTCGCCCTGTCTGTCCTTATTACCTGCTAACGTAGCAGAGGCGGTAAATATTAGTAAGAAAAATACAAGCTTTAGAGGTTTGCTCATTGTTCCTATTTTAAGAAGATTATCAATATGAATCTAAATCTGTCGGGCGCATCACTCCGAACCATTTTATGGTTTTCTCCCCTAAACCAGGTGCATTCACATGTATGATATATAAACCGCTTGCGATGGGAATTCCTACATTATTCTTCATATCCCAATCTAACGAAGTAATAGATGGATCATCACGGGAAATTTTTCTGATTAGAGTTCCATCAAGCGCAAAAATGCTGATTGTACATTTTTGCGGCAGGTTTGTAATTTTTACCCGGTTATCTAGCTGACTTTGCTCATAAGAAGAATATGCATAATAGGGATTCGGAACTACACTAATTGTGTCTAAGGCACTTACGGCAGTATTATAATCCCCTGTTGTAGCTGCAAGATCAGCTGTATTGAATGTATATCTTGGCATTCCGTTATTCACAACCACGTCGGTATATTGAACCTTATAAGGTTTAGTTACACGAAAGCGAAGCTTTGTTTCAGTAGGAATAAATCCTTCTGAAATGGATTTATACTGAAATCCCTCTGCAAGCAAGGGAAACCCTACCCAGCAAACTTCCTTATATACATTTCTCTTATCCGTACTAGAATTTGTAGATAGAAAGGCCTTGAACGCCTTACAGCTGTCGTATTTGGCGCGTGTTACATAAACGTACTGCTTTCCTCCTGCCCACACTTCAAAGAAGGTTGGAGAAAAAATGTCCGCAGTTGGATTCCACCACATATCTGCACCATTTTGACCTACCAACCATGAATCTTCTCCGAAAAATATGTTTAGCCTTTCACCTGTCTCAGGATCTATGGCATAACCAGGAAACCAGGAAGTCCCTTTTTCCTCTGGCGTTTCTACACCATCCTGATTTTTAGAAAATGCATCCCTTAAATCAAATTTGGATGCATCCCCCTGGCTCAGGGTTTCTTCATTATTCGTTTCTACAACAATGCACTTAGACCATTTCGACTTATCCGATGTAAATACCACATCTGCACTTACTAAACTATCAAGCAAATTAAGCGTAGAGTAGTGTGATGCATCCAACCAAGCAGGTCCGAGTGTTTTTTCATCTGTTGCGACACCATATGCAGTCCATGTTCTTCCAATTAAATTTTCATATACCTGGAAAATATCCCTGCCTAAATAATCAGGAAAGGCACTGCCACCAGGAGCATAAGTACCAGATCTTATCCAGTTAAAAACATTATCTCCCTCCTGGTCAGGTAGACCACTAAGCCAAAGATTCTGCGGATCGGCAAACTCAATGGTTGCCTCCAAAAGGCCATTGTTATTGGCAGCCTGCTCATCTTCGGTGCCTCCCGGGTTTCTGGCCGTTTTTACAAAAACTGAGAGACCCCAGTCAGGTATCAGCTGCTCATTTTCAACATCAATGGTATACTCTGAACTCACAGTAATACCGGTTGTTAGATCTTTAAGGGACCATATTGTCGTGATTCCATTTAAAATTCCTGAAGTTCCCACATAATCATATAATGACATTTCAAAATTTGAAGAAGGAACAACTTTTGGATTATATACTTTTATACCTACCGGTCCCTTACC
>JACCZV010000253.1 GCA_013695775.1 Chitinophagales bacterium
GCCTTACGCTGTTGTGAGGTTTCCGTTGCCGCCTGATTTCTTAATTGGTATGATAAGTTATTCAGATCAATCCGGGCTAATAAATCGCGGACCGCATCAGCACCCATCTTGGCCACAAACTTTTTAGGATCCATGTCATCAAGGTGCTGATTGTCTTTGGGTAGCTGCTCAAGGATCTCAAGATATTCCTCTTCTGTTAATAGATCAAGGTAATTTTTATCTTCACGAATGCCGGCTTGTATCACAACATACCGCTCATAATATACAATCGTCTCTAACTTCTTTGATGAGAGGCCTAGTAAATAGCCGATCTTATTCGGCAATGATTTAAAGTACCAGATATGAACGACAGGTACCACCAGCTTTATGTGTCCCATCCTTTCGCGCCGTACTTTCTTTTCTGTAACTTCAACTCCGCAACGGTCGCAGACTATGCCCTTATAACGTATGCGCTTATATTTACCGCAGTAGCATTCATAGTCTTTAACGGGACCAAAGATCCGTTCGCAAAACAATCCATCGCGTTCCGGTTTGTAGGTTCTATAATTGATTGTTTCAGGCTTCAATACCTCACCATAAGACCGTTCAAGAATGGAATCCGGAGATGCCAGTGATAAGGTGATCTGGGTGAAATTGGGTTTTATCTTTAAATCTTTTTTGAAGGGCATAAGTGATCAGTTGTCGTTAAAAAGATTATTTTCTCGTTTCGCTGGAGTTTGGCAGAGATATTTTAGTCATCCGGCTATTGCAGATGTATTTTATTTTTTTATTATAAGAGATGAGAGGGAAAGCTTTAAAGATCAAAGGGGATATGCCTCCAGTTTAAAACGAGCGGCAAAAGTATATCATTTTTTGTTAAAAAAGAAGTTTTTTTTGAACGTTTGGAGACAGGTGGTTGCAATGAAGAGCGAGAAGTTTAAGCAAAGATTAAAGATCAGGAACCTTATTTTCCGCAGAGGGCGTCATGCTGAATTAATTTCCGCATCATATCTACTGCTCATTTTGTTGAGATCCTGAAACAAGTTCAGGGTGACAGTGGTAATGCTTAAAAATTTCGTTCTATTAAAAATTTCTTCTCTTAGACCGCTACCGCATCCCGGTTGTATTTGTTTCTATACTCAACAGGAGGCAAACCGGTAATTTTTTTAAAGATAGTTCTGAAGGCTTTGGTATCCGAATAGCCCACATCATACATCACCTCATTGATATTTTTTCTCCCGTTCTCAAGGGTCTTTTTTGCGGCTTCCATTTTTACCCTTTGAATATACTCTACAACGGTATTAGAGGTAGCTTTTTTAAACCTCCGCTCAAGGTTTCGGCGGCTCAAGGCTACCATTGATGTCAACTGGTCAACGGTTATTTTATCCTGATAATTTTTTTCAATAAATTCCTGTGCTTGTTTTATGGGCTCATCATCATGTTCCTTCTGGCCCTGGAAAATAGTAAACGACAACTGGCTGTCACGGTCTATCTCTATTGCAAATACTTTGGCAGAGAGAACCGCAATGTCTCGGCCTGCATATTTTTCAATCAGGTATAAAATAAGGTTCAGGTAAGAGAAAGCACCACCACTACAATAGATGCCTTGTTCATCCGTGATAATTTTCTCAGTTACCAGATTCACATCCGGAAACATCTGTCTGAATTGATTTTCAGCCATCCAATGAGTTGCACACTTGCGTCCATTCAGCAAACCTGTTGATGCTAATAAAAAGGCCCCTAAACAAAGGCTGGCAACTTCTGCCCCGCCCTTATATTGTTTTATTATCCATGGGATAAAATCTCGGTTCTTTTCCAATGAATCCTTTATGTCGCCATCAAGAGCAGGTATAATAATCAGGTTAGTCTTCTTTACATCTTACAGTAGTACGTCAGTATTTGCGGTAAATAGGCCACCACTTAAGGGAGTCTCTTTCGAAAGCCCCACCAATTGCACCTTAAACAATGGCGGTGCTCCTCTCACCTTGTAGAATTCATTCACCTGCGAAAACATCTGGCGGGAACCCTCAAGACTCCCTAAAATGGCACCTTTCGGAACGAGGATGGATATGTGCTTCATAAAGCAAAAGTATGTAAGAAAATTGTCGCAATCAACCCTTCAAATTGCCGGATTTACCCCCTTTGTATCGTATTTGTGTAGGCGACATTTGCAATATAAAATGATAGTATGGAGAAATTTATACTTGAGAAAGATTTAAAAGTATTTGGTGTCGAAGTTGAAAACTTCCCTGAAGGAATAGGGGATGCATTTGATAAGTTAGTAAATATGATCTCAGGAGAGGTAGACCGCTCATATTTTGGGATTAGTATAACGACTGACAAGGGTTTTTCATATAAAGCGGTTGCTGAAGAAAAATATGATGGGGAGACAGAAAACTATAATTGTGATCGGTATATTATTGAAAAAGGTGAATATTTAAGTGTTACTTTAAATGACTGGCGTAAGAAAACAGATTCGATTAAAGACATTTTTCATGAGATGTTTCATAATGCCGTCATTGACAAAACCAAGCCCTGCGTGGAATGGTATAAAAACGATGATGAAATGCTGTGTATGGTACGAATAGATCAATCGAAAGAATAATAAGAACATTAAGTGCAATAATTAACCATTTGAAAAGGAGTTGTAGACATTTACTCTGTTTATTACCGAAAGCTTTATTCTGCGCATAACTAACAAAAAACTAAACAATAATGGAGATAAAACCAGTAAGCGACCGAATGTTTGCCCTCATTGTGCTATATGATATGCATACAACTTTTTTTTCCAGTGCCCTTGATGGTATTTCGGATCAAGACGCCCATAATCGCTTAAATACTGAAGCAAATCATGTTGCTTGGTTAACCGGCAGCCTCGTTCAGCAAAGATTCGAAATCGCTAACACTCTTGGAATGGATCGAAAGCAACCTGCAGATGAACTCTTCAAGGATAATAAGGGTATCCAGGACAACATCACCTATCCCCCTCTTGCTGAATTCAAAAAAGCTTGGGAATCTGTCAGCCCTATTCTAAGAGATGCTTTCGCAAATGTAGACGATGATAAGCTTGACAGTCCTTTTGAGATAACAGGTATGAAAATGACTTATTTTGATATGATCACTTTCATAATCTACCGCGAAGCCAATATCATCGGTCAGATTGCCTTATGGAGAAGATTATTAGGACTTGAAGCCATGAAGTATATGTAATGAATTAGCTTAACGAATTATATTTATAAATGCTTATAGTAAAATTTTTTAGCTTAGAAAAAATTACAATTTCCTAAGTGAGGTTTTACCCTTCTATCATTTTCTAAGACGTTATACTTTATAATTTTCAGCGAATAAAGCTGATAGTTGCTATAAAGGGTATTCAAGCGTATTGCTTTTATAGAAACCTTTCCCCCTTCTTTCCTAAAATTCGGGTAATCTTTTACTCATCTTAGCCAACATAATTCCTTGAACAACCTGCGAAGATGGTTGGCTTAATTTTAATTGATCTTCGGAATCATATCATAAATTCTCAACTCACAATATCATTATGAAGGCAGCCGTATTTCACAAAATAGGAGATATCAGTGTAGATAATGTAGAAGATCCCCGGATTGAACAACCAGATGATATTATTTTGCAAGTCACCTCAACGGCCATTTGTGGCTCTGATCTTCATATCTATGACGGATTTGTACCGCAACTGCGAGATCAGGTTTTAGGTCATGAATTTATGGGCATTGTTGTAGAAGCAGGCCCTGCAGTTACGAGAGTAAAAAAGGGTGATCGGGTTGTTGTTCCTTTTACCATTGCATGTGGACAATGTTTCTTTTGTGCTCAGGGCTTTCACCCAAATTGTGTAAATACTAACCCTAAAATGTATG
>JACCZV010000272.1 GCA_013695775.1 Chitinophagales bacterium
GAAGAGGAAGATCGCATCAGGTAGTTATTTATCATGAAATTTTATAAGAATTTACATCTTTAAAAAAAGGGTACTGTGGTATTTCATTAAGGATGCAACGAGAAATCCTTTGGCATGATTTTGATACCTCGGGTAAAAAATATTCTCCCATGATTCGTAATATCCTCATTGCTTGCATCATCGGTTCGGTATCATTATCCTCATGTGCCCAGGTGTCTGTTCCTTCCTCTAGTGAACCTATAAAAAAGGACACAAAGATATCAGGCACTACCTCTTCTCCAACCACTACACCATCTTCTACTTCAACGCCATCTTCAAGTACTACATCTCCATCTGGGGGTATATTAGGGCAGGGATCAGATCAAATTGTTAATGGACTGAAAGAGGCCTTAAGCCTGAGTGCGATCAACAGTTCTTCTATACTTTCTATTGCTAATGGATTTTATAAGAATGCAGCAATAAAGATACTGATGCCACCTGATGCAAAACTGGTGGAATCAAAGCTCCGGGCAATTGGTTTGGGCGCCCAGGTAGATGAACTGATTTTAAGTATGAACAGGGCTGCAGAGACAGCTGCTAAAGATGCTGCTCCAATATTTGTCGGTGCAATCAAGAGCATGTCTTTTACAGATGCGATGGGGATTGTAAAGGGACCAAACGATGCGGCTACACAATATTTGAAACAGGCTACGACGGCCCAGCTTAATTCAAAATTCCGTCCCGTAATTCAGAGTGCCTTACAAAAGGTAGATGCAACAAAATATTGGTCTGATATTTTTTCAACATACAATCAGCTTCCTTTTGTGCAACCGGTTAATGCCGACTTAACTGCATATGTTACCGAGAAGGCCTTAAACGGTTTGTTCTATACGATGGCTCAGCAGGAAGCAAAGATCCGTATGGACCCGGCAGCCACGGCAAATGATCTTATTAATATAGTATTTGGAAAAAAATAATCTTCAAATTTATCTTCCGCCTTGAAGACTATTTATTAGAACTGGTTCCAGTTGTTTCTCTTTGGAATCTTCAGATCTTGAAGTACAGAGGCTTTTACTCTTAACACAAAGCTATAGCTGGGCCGGATGCCAAAGGGCACCCATTGAATGCTCATTTCCCAGCAATGCAGATCGCGGTATATTTCAAGAGATGCAGTCGGAAATTCACGATTGACAAAATCAAAAGAGGTGCTTCCGTTTATTCTCCAGTTTTTGGTTAGGTTAAAACCTCCCCGAATGTTTAATGTTTGGGTAAATGTTATAGAATCCTGATTGGTCATGGTTTTTACTCTTTGAAGAAAGAGGCTATAATCGAGTGTCAGGTTCCATGGAATATTAAAGTTCTCGTATTCATTCTGAGAGCTTTCAATATATTCTTCCTGTTCCGCAGTTATGGCTGGCCCTGTGGTTTTGCCTGATTGAAAAGTTGTGCCAACACTAACATTTGCGTTTGTAAGGCGGGCAAGGCGATGATTCATATCCCATTCAAACTGATTTAAACGAACGCCCAGTGTGTCGGCAATATAAGGATCGAAGGTTGATCCGAAATTAATATTCACCTTGTCAAGAAGTAACGTTCTCCCACTAAGTGTTATGACCGACCAATTCAAAGAGTCAACAGCAAGATTGTAGGAGCCTGAAAGATTCAGAGCTTCAAGAATAGGGATTTTTTTTGTCTGTGTTACTGTATCCTTTTTAGAGAAAACTTTCATCTCCAGTGTATTGCTCAGAGAAAAATTTATGCCTCCGAACTTTCCCGGCGACGGCCCGCTATACAGGGCTCCGTTAAAGATCGAATAGGGTTGAGTTGCTCCCTCAGCAGTATATTGTACTGTTTTAAAGGTATTCCATTGCGATTCGCTGAAATCAGGATGAAATGAAAAACCTACTGAGGGATTCAATACATGCCTGATCGCTTGTATTTTGCTATTAGGAAATTTAAACATGCCATAAACACGGGTAGAGGTACTTACACCGAAATTAAAATCTCTTGTAGAGGCGAAGCCCTTCACAGTATCGAACTCTATCATGTTTGAATCGGGATTCCAGAATTGACGTGTCGTTTGCAGAGCCCAGGTTTCTGTATAGTTAAAACCAGGAGTAACGGTAAAATATTTAAATAGCTGGAAGGGAGCGGATATAGGAATGGTATGGCGTGCACCTGATTGTATCGTCTTAAATATATTGGGAGTGAAAAACAAAGAATCAACCTGGGCCACATTATTTTGTGCATTGAAGGTATAAGAGAGACCGATCTTTTCGTACCATCGCTGATCACCTAATTGTTCTTTTTTTCGAAAAGGGTAAATAGTATTCATATTAAATGCAACAACAGGCAAAGAAAGTGTTACGAGGTGGGTAACGGTGCTTTGAAAATGCGAAGCTGAGATGGTATAATAAAAAGGAGTATAGGGGATTACCTGGGTATAAGAAATAGAGGACTGATAGGTGTTCTGAAGATAATTAAAATTGGTGGTGGAAGCAAAAAGCTGATTGAAGTCAGAGGACCCAAAAGCAACACTTGCATTGAAATGACTATTGGGTCGGGCCTTACTGTCTTCCTGCCAGGTGGCATTTACATTAAACTGTTTACTGGTACTGTAAATATTGCTTTCGGTCTGAAAATCACGATATCTTGCGTAGGTAATTCGTATACCGCCGCTGTATTTATATCGTTTAACGAATCGGCTCGCCACATTCGTTAACCAGGTACCGCGTGAGTAGATGTCGCCGGTAAGTGCAAGATCGAGGTTGTCACTAATGCCAAAATAATAACCTCCGCTTTTCAGGAAGTAACCGCGGTTCTGCTCTTGCCCATATTCAGGAAAAATAATACCTGATTTTCGATCAGGATTTAAAGGAAAAACTCCAAAAGGAACAAAGAGTGGTGTTGGAACATCAGCCACCACAAGGTTTGCGGGGCCGGTAACTATCGCCTTATTAGGTACCACCTTTATTTTTGGGGCGGCGATATAAAAATGCGGATGATCCAAATTGCACGTAGTATAAATATTATGAGCTCCAAAGAGCACCTCATTGGGAAGCCGTTTTACTGCCTCGCTATGCAAATATCCCTCGCCTTCCTGAGTAAGAATTTCCGATATTTTTCCTTTCTTGGTTTTAAAATTATAGTGTATCTCCTGGGCACTATACTTTTTCTCACCCTGTGAAAATGTTGGTTTCTCTGACAGAACTCCCGTGCTGTCCTTTCTTCCCATAGCAATTACCTGATTTTCTTTCCAGTCAAAAATTATTGAATCTGCTGTGAGCGTGATGTCTTTATACTGCACCTGTGCTTCACCAAGAAGATATACACGCTGATTTATGAGATCGTACCAAATGGTATCGCGCGCATTATATTTCACAGGTGCGTCAAGGGACTCTGCTGATTGTTTTATTACATTAGAATCCGCAGTTGTGGAGTCTGTTGAAATGCTATCAGGAGGAATAGTGTCGGGTGGTGAATAAAAAACAATTGCTGGTGTATGATGATTTTCCTTGAAGTCTCCATATGCCGGTAGGACACAAAGTATTAACAACGCAATGGGGATACATTGAAGCAGATAACTTTTTTTAAAAAAAATAACAGGTATAAATTTGCGTTTAATGATGACTTTTGTTATTAAGCTATTGCGACCCGACCTATTTGTGAAATCATCCATTCTCTTCATTACCCTCTTCATCACTTGTTGCTGTTCTTCTCTATCGGCTCAGACATCTGCCGATTACAAATTTAAAACCATTGTGCTTGATGCAGGTCATGGTGGCCATGATAGCGGCTGTCGCGGAGCTTTTTCAAATGAAAAAGATGTAACGCTCTCTATCATTAAAAAATTGGGAGCGCTTATAAAAAAAACATATCCCGACGTCAAAGTAATCTATACGAGGGAAACCGATACGTTCGTGGAACTTTTTGAACGCGCGAACATTGCCAATCGCAACCATGCGGATCTTTTTATTTCGATTCACTGCAATGCTACCAAATCGCTCACTGCTTACGGTACTGAAACATGGCTGATGGGTTTGCATAAGTCAGAGGGGAACCTTGATGTGTCACGGAGGGAGAACGATGTAATATTGATGGAGGAAAATTATGAGGAGAATTATGATGGATTCGATCCCAACTCTCCTGAGGGATATATCATTCTTTCAATGAATCAAAATGCCCACATCAATCAGAGTATCAACCTCGCCTCGAAAGTGGAGAACGAATTCAGCAAAGATAGCCGGCAGTCGAGGGGGGTAAAACAAGCCGGGTTTCTTGTGTTATGGCGCACAACTATGCCGTCTATTTTAATTGAAGCCGGCTTTTTAACCAACAGGCAGGAGGAAAAATACCTGAACTCGGAAATTGGGCAGAATGAAATCTCCCTATCTGTCTTAAAAGCCATTGTAGAGTATAAGGCAGAGGTAGAGGGAGATTTTTCGCAGTTAAAGCTGGTGACAGAAGAAAATTCAGAGGAGAGGCTGATAGCGGATACTTCTGCAAATATTTATGTGAAGCAAGCGAATAATTCAGACACTATAAGTGAAACACCAAATAAAACAATCATTGATACGGCTTCGAAAGCAAATTCAGGGATTATATATAAAGTTCAAATTTCAGCTTCCGAAAACCTCATTAGCTTAAAAGACGCCAGATTTGGTGGCATTGAAGATATCATTATTGATAAAAATGCTAAGGAGATCAACCATTATGTAGTTGGGAACTATTCCAGCTTGCAGGATTGCCAGAATCGCCTGGCTATTCTAAAGAAGAAGGGTTTTAAAGATGCTTTTATTGTTGCATATAAAGATGGTAATCGAATCCCCATTAATCAGTTGCCATAAAAGCTGTCCGTTCCTGGAACGGCTTAGAATTTTAAAGCACTTATTGCTTAGTTAAATAAAGATCATCAAACCAGATATTGATCTGAATTGCAAATTATCCATGTAATTTTCAAAATGCCTTATACCTGCAATCGTTTCCTAAATAATTTTACAGAGCTATTTATTCTGAACCTATGGGTGTAAATAAATATCTTGAATTAGATATTAGCACCTCCCGAAGGCTTCAAGATATATCTTTTATTTTTAACGATTAAATTTTCTGTTTGAAGCAATCGAATAAAGTAAGGGTGGGAGTGCTGGCAATTGTCGCGATTATATTGCTCGTGGTTGGGTATAGTTTACTGAATGGTAAAAATCTCTTTAGTAAGGATAAATATTATTATATAAGATATGATGATGCGGGGGGCATTGCACTTGCCGGTCAGGTAATGTACAAGGGCATGAATGTAGGTCGTGTAACCAGCATTAGTCTTGCCAACGACAACAGTGGGAAAATTGTAGTTGCAATAGCAGTTATTCCTGACTTGAAAATTCCATTGGGAACTAAGGCCGCAGTGGTCAATCCTGATATCATCAGTGAAAAGGCAATTCAATTAAACTTTTCAGACTTACTTATATATCATCAGAAAAATGACACTATCGCGGCAGGTGCCGGTAGAAATGGATTGCAGGGAGTACAATCGCAGGCGGAGGCCCTGATTGCCTCTCTTGACTCTGCGCTTTTATCCATAACAAGTGTTTTCAATAGCGAGACCAAAAAAAATCTTCGATTGAGTATTGAAAGCATTGCCGGCACACTAAGTAATCTGAATCAGTCTACATCGAAAGTAGATGCCATGCTGCACCACAATGTAAATCGTCTGGATCGTATATTCGCAAACATAGAATCTATAACTTCTAATCTTAGCACCAATCAGGAACAGGTAAATACGATCCTTAGCAATTTAGCCGCTGTAACTGATTCAGCCCAAAGAAATAAGATAGATCAAACCATTGCACAGGCTCAGAAATCACTCGAAGACGTGAGTGTGGTTATGAACAAGATCAGTCAGGGAGAAGGAACCCTGGGATTATTATTGAATGATGAAAAGTTATATAGAAACTTAGAGACATCTTCTAAATCGCTTGATGACCTCATCGTAGATCTGAAATCACACCCCGGCCGATATCTGCAATTTTCCGTCTTTGGCAAAAAAGACAAGCCCCCGAAAGATTCAACGGGTAAATAATTGGCACACTTATTCTGACTTCACCCAGACTATCTACCATGAAGCATTTCTTTATGCAACGGGATTTCAATCGTTCTTTTGATAATACTGAGGGGGAATGAAATCATCCCTTCCAGCCATTCTATTTATTCTTCTTTACACCTGTACCTTTTCTCAAACAGGCGAGCCGATAAACATCATTAACGCCAATGAACTGCAATACAATGAAGAGGGCTCCGCAGCCGTTCGCAAGCTCATAGGCAATGTGCAGCTTCAGCAAAAAGATGTGACCTTATTTTGTGACCGGGCAGATTTCTATTTCGATGAGAACATTGTAGACGCGTTTGGCAACGTGCACATTAAGCACGGCGACACCATAGATATCTATGGAGAAACCCTTCATTACGATGGAAATGATAAAAAGGCAAAGCTCAATAAGAACGTCCGCCTTACCGATTCGCGAATGGTGCTTACGACAGATGAATTGGATTACGACTTAAATACAGGGATTGGGTTTTATCTGAAGGAAGGAACTCTTGTGAATGATTCTGCAGTGCTCACCAGTCAGAGAGGTTACTATAATGCAAACACGGCTGATGTATATTTTAAAACTGACGTCAGGCTTACCCATCCGGACTATGTGCTTTCTACGGATACATTGAAATTTAACACAGCATCACGCACTGCATATTTTATTGCTCCTACCAAAATTGAATCTGATTCGTTCAATGTTTACTGTGAGGGAGGATATTATAATACGCAATATGATATTGCTCAATTTGAAAATAATGCACGCCTCACAAGTAGTTCGCAACAATTAAGTGCCGATACTATCTTTTATCAGCGCACCAGAGGTTATGGATATGCACGCTCTAATGTTCGATGGGCAGATACAACATCCAATGTATTCATGACAGGTAATTTTGCTCAATATTTTGAGAACAGCGACCGTGTAATTGCTACTAAAAATGCTATGCTGATTACTGTCGTAGACAATGACTCACTCTTCATTTCCGCAGATACCCTCTTTTCATACAAAGATACTCTTGAAGATTACCGAAATATGCTTGCTTATCATCATGTGAAAATATTTAAAAGTGACCTTCAGGGTGTTTGTGATTCTATATCCTTCAGCTATAAAGATTCTATATTCCGATTGTATTATGACCCTATTTTGTGGGTAGATGATAATCAGCTTAGTGCTGATACAATGCGGATGATAATGAAGAATGATAAGTTATATGGGATGGACTTAGTTCAGAATGCATTAGCAGTAAATCAGGCTGATACGGGGCTCTACAACCAGATTCAGGGCAAGGATATGCATGGCTTTTTTAATGAAGGACAGTTGCAGCGCATGGAGGTACAGGGCAACGGAGAAAGCATCTATTACGCAAAGGACGACAGAAATGCTTATATAGGGGTGAATAAAGCAATCTGCAGCAATATGGTGATCTATTTCACGGATGATCGCAGAGTGGGGCGTATCTATTTCCTCACGGAGCCTGATGCTTCTCTCTATCCTGTCAACCAGTTTCCAAAGGAAGAATCGAAATTGAAAAACTTTAATTGGTTCATAGACAAAAAGCCAATGTCAAAAGCTGATTTGCTGATTCAGCATCCCTCACCTTAGTATCATTCTTCACATGCCTTCAAAATATCAGCCTGAGAAAAAAATCAACGGCAGAGTATTGTTAATTGACATAATGCAAAAGCATATTCGATCAGATAGTGAGGTCTTTTTCGGCAATAGCGGGGAAAGGAGCTGCAAACTTTTTAGTTACGATTTCTTCCCCATGAATTGAATTGTGCCGCTGCAGGAAATATTTCATCATCGGTCCGGCAATCAGAATGGTCACCATCGTCATTACCACAAGTCCAACGAATATTCGTTCATCAATGATCTTTGCTTGAAGCGCGAGTAATCCGAGCACGATCTCCATTGAACCCCGTGCATTCATTCCAAAAGCAACAGCCATTGATTCATTCGACTTTAATCCCCCTATGCGTGCTCCCACACCCGCACCAACCAATTTTGCGATACAGGCCACCAGTAGAATAAAGGTTACTATACCGAGGTGAAAGTTGGTTATGAAATTTATGCGCAATCCAATAGATGCAAAAAACAGGGGTGCAAAGATGTTAACGATAAACTGATGAAGAATATCCTGATATTTTTCCTTGAAATGCTTAGAATCACCTACGGCAACACCCATAAGGAAAGCGCCAAATACCCCACGAATGCCTAAATACTCTGTGAAGACTGCGCCTATTAAACACAACAGGATACCAACAGTAATAGATCCACCCGGCTGCTTTAGATTCTTTTCTGAGAATTCAAGCAGCTTATTTATTGCCCATCGGCCTGCTGTCATCAATACCGCAACAAATAGCAATATCATCAATATTGAGCCGAAACCTCCCTCTCCCTCTTTATTCATTAATTGAAGAATGATGGAAAACAAAATCCATCCAAAGAAGTCATCAATCATCGCAGCAGTAAGGGTAAGCATCCCTATTTTTGTTTTCAGGATGTTGAGATCCATAAGAATCTTCGCGCATACTGACAGAGCCGTAATAGAAAGCGCTGTTCCGAAAAACATTGCCGGAATAAACTTATCCTGGATTGGATTGTTAAACAGATACCCATAAAAAAACCACACGGTGAGGAATCCAAGAGAGAATGGAAATATCAGTCCGGCCAAACTAATGGAGGCGGCGTGCTTCCCGTATTTACGGATTTTACCAAGCTCTACCTCTATCCCGGCCACAAACATCAAAACGATGATGCCTACGTTTGCCAGGCCGTCAAAAGCTGAATATGCCTTTGGTTGAACGAGAAAGATTGACTCAAAAAATCCCGGAAAATTTGTACCAATAAGAGAAGGCCCTAGAATTATGCCTGCAAGTATTTCGCCAATAACGGCAGGCTGATTGAACTTACGAAAAACCTCCCCCAGGACGCGGGCCGAAACCAGCACCAAGGTTACAATAATTAAAAAATGAAGTATTTCTGGTGAGTTGAGCTTGGAGACCATAGGCCGTCATGTTGCAGGTTAGAGAAAGAGGTGAAGAGTATTAAATAAATTTAACCAGGTGGAATTTTGGGCTCATTTGGTAGGCGAAAATACCAGTTGTTTTTATAACTACCTAATAAATCTACCAACTTGATAGAATGATTAAATATGGCTTCTATATGAGCTCTGCAAAACTACTTCGTAATGGTGGGAATTATTGCGCACTTCAGCTTGTCTGCCTGATTTGAGCTGAGCTTTATTTATAGATATCAGTTGCATTATTCGTAATACTTAACTTCATTACATGGGGATAACTTCGTACAAAAGATTTTTACATTACACTTCTCTTATCGAATTTTGAATTGGAATGTACATCATGAAGATACGTGGCAAAGTTAAAATTCCGGACTATATCCAAATACGGGACGATCAATTTACGTTGTTGGCATATTTCAGGGCCGACAGACCTGAAGAAGCCTTACGAAAAATAGGATTGGCAGAGAAGCAGGTGGAGATGAAGAGAATCATTGAATCTCTTCCCTTTGGAAAAATTCAAAAAATTGAGATATGATAAAGATTATAATGTTTCAGCTTATATAAGTTAAAGGTATGGACGACCAAATAATCATTGAGCTTAAGGACGCAGTAATTTATCAGCAGCAAACCCTGATCTTAAGTCACATTAACCTATCTATGAGAAGAGGTGAATTCGTGTATTTAATTGGGAAAACGGGTAGCGGTAAAAGTTCTTTGTTAAAAGTGCTGTACGGAGACTTACCATTAGCAGCAGGGCAGGGTTTTGTGGCTGGTCATGATTTGCCGACTCTTACATGGAAAAAGCTTCCATACCTTAGAAGAAATTTAGGAATAGTCTTTCAGGATTTTCAATTGCTTACAGATCGAAGCATAGAAGATAATCTCAGCTTCGTTTTGCATGCCACGGGTTGGAAGAGCCAAGCAAAGATGAAAAGCAGGATCGCCGAAGTGCTTGATATGGTAGGGTTGAAAACAAAAGATTTTAAGATGCCCCATGAGCTTTCAGGAGGCGAGCAGCAGCGGGTAGTAATAGCCAGGGCATTGCTAAATCATCCTGAGCTTATTCTTGCCGATGAGCCCACAGGAAACTTGGATCCGGAAACATCAGATGAAATTCTTCGGTTGCTTATGGAGATAAGCCGGCAATCAAATACAGCTGTGCTTATTGCGTCGCATGATTTTATGACGATCCAGAAAATTCCATCCCGTACTCTAAAATGCAATAACGGAAGGGTGATTGACACCCCTGTTTACGAAGCAGCATAATTTGCTTCGGTTCCCTCAAAAAGCAATGTTATGAGTTTGCCTGCGCTCTTTATATTCGAATATAACTCAGCCAAAACATTGCTTCGTCTTAAAACTTCATTTTGTTCAAAAGGATGTTCCATTAATTCCAGCAATGCAAGCCTGATCTCAGAGGCCTTATCATGAATAATGCACAGGTCTTCAAGGCCGGTGTTTTCAATCATAGGTGTATTTACTACTACAAACCTCCCATTAAAAAGAGCATTCAGCAGTTTCAGTTTTGTTCCTGTATTCTGGAAAGTTGGCAACAAATTGATATGTGCATGGCGTATCAGCCGCATCATCTCAACCTCTCCTGCATTAACGCGCAATTCTATGTTATTTCGATTTTTTATAGCATTAATAAGCATGGCTGAGGGATCAGAACCGGCAATGATCAGTTTAAGGTTCAGATCATTAAATATTTTACTTGCTATAAACAGAGCAGCCTGGTTGTTTTCTCCAACAGAAAGATTACCATGATATAATATGTATTCACCTTTACCAGCAAGTGAAATCACATCCTCATTAGGATGAAAGGCAGGTATATAAGTGACGTTATCAAATTTTTTATTCAGGTAATCAAAATCATTCGCCGATAGGGGAAGCAGGTAGTTTGCAAATGAAAGTATTTTTTCAAAATTTTTGAGTTTGATTGATTCAGTGAAAAAGTAAAACCGCCTGATCATGCTGCTTTCATTTTTTCCAAGATGGCGGTAATAATCCCATTCCACATTGTGCATGCGCACTGCCTTAACCCTGTTCTTCAGCTCCTCATTATCCAGATAATAGCAGGTGTGCAACCCTTCAAATATAATTGGGGCATCATCACTGGTAAGATTTTTTAGAAGCTCGCTTGACTTTCTTGTCTTGACTATGTAGGGAGTAGAGGAGGTGAAGTCGCGCAAGCTGTGCTCACGTTTATAATAGTATACTTTCTCACAGAGTTGATTTAAAACCTCTGACTCCTTACGCCCATATTCAAAACAATGCAGATGAATTTTCATACCAAGATCGTAAAGGGCTTTGATCTTGTAAAACACATCCATCACACCCCCATAATCGGGTGGATATGGAATATTGAATGAGATGATGTGAAGGTGGTAACTCATTGCAATTGTTGGTAGAAAGCAAGCAGTTTTTGCTCCTCCTTCTGCCAGTTCCATTCGAGCCTTGCTCGCAAGCAGTTTTCCTGTAGGCGAAAATAATAATCTTTGTCATCACACAACCTCTGAATAGCATTGACAATAGTGGCCGTTTCAAGGTCATCAATAAGCAATGCCACCTCATATTCGTCGTTCAATTTTTCATATTCCGGAAACCTCATTGTAACGACAGGAATGCTAGCCTCTATATAATCAAAAAATTTATTAGCGAGAGAAAAATAGTAGCTGAGGCCTTTATTCTCCAGCAGATTCACTCCAATATATGATTGAAGTGTAATCACCTTTAGATCGAGCGGATGCTTTCTTCCGAGAAATTCTATTTGTGCAGATAATCCCTTTTCAACAACATGACTGCGTAGTTTGTTGGATATATCACCCTCTCCTGCTATTTTTAATTTGATTTGCAGAGAGGGCATCGCATCAATCAACTGTTTGAGCCCCCGCCCATCGTTAAGAGCACCCTGATAAAAAATATATTTATAATCATTAGAAGAAGGCTTCAGCAAGAAAGATGCATCCAAATATGGTAGATTTCTGATTACAGAAAATTTCCTGTTATAATTCTTAAAGAAATTATCAGCTAAGCTGTTGCTTACCGTATAGCAGTTTTTTATGCGGCGATTTATAAATTTTTCTATATGAAGCCACATCGTTTTAGTTACAGGCCTTTCGATTACCTCCGGCAGCTCCGGAAATATTTCATGGGCATCATACACACATATTTTATGTTTCCATTTTGAGATAAAATAACATGGCAGTATGGTATCGAGGTCAATACCGCACACGACATCAAAAGGTTTAAAAAGCAGATACCAAAACAGGCGGACATTGTATTCTATATAAAAGCCCTTTCCTCTCGTGAAAAAAAGATTCAGGCGTTTCTGGGTAAAGGATTTATTTTCCAAAGGAACACTGGTACTTAATTTTCTACCAATCAGCAACACATCATACCCTGAATGCGAAAGTGAGGTGCAGATGCGATGCATACGCTGGTCGTATGTTAGATCATTTATTACAGTAAAAACGACACTGTTCACTTGAGTAGTTGAGTAGCTACAAAAGTAGTAACGGCAACTTGCAATTGAAAAGCAGCTTTTTTCCCAATGTTGTCAGATAAGTATGCTGCCTGAAAAATTATAAACAACGGTATCTTTCAACCATCTTAAAAAAAGTTCAGGAACGGCGGGTAAGTTGGTTCTTTTCATTTAGTAGCAATTCCTCATTATCTATAAGCCATTGGATGGTTTGCAAAACTTTTTTTTCCATTAGCTCAGGTGTTTGGTTAATGATTTCAGAGATGCTAAAAGATTGTGCACTCAGCAGCTTTTCGACATGTTGCGTGATCTGGGCAAACTCAAGATCAGAAAGCTCCAGCTTGTTTCGCTTCAGACATACATCACAAACACCGCAACGCGGCGCTCGCTTTTCACCAAAGTACGAAAGCAAAAACTGGCTTCTGCATTTAGCCTCTGTTACGAGGTAATTTCTTATAGCAGTAAGGCGAGCTTTATGCGCCTGTTTTCTGCGGTTTAAAAGGGTGGTATCAAAATGCATCTTATCACTATCGGCACGAGGTTGTGTAAAAATAATTTGTGGTGCATCTTTCTGAGATTCATATCTCAGCAGATGGAACTGTTTCAGCTCAGCTAAATATGTGATAACCTGCTCCCGTGAAAAACCCGTGTATTTTGCAAGCTCCCCTTCGTTGATAGCTACGAACTCTTCGAATATTCCTGAATATGACCGAAGCAATGTTCTGATCAGCAATTCATATTTCTGATTTTCGACTTCGAATTTATAGAGTACCTCCTTGCTTACTGTCATCATTGCCCTTGAAGGAATGAAAACTGCATCGGTAATAACAATAAATCCATCCTGTTCAAGCAGCTTTAGTCCACGCAATGTTTCTAGTGGAGTAAAATGATGCGCTTTACAAAAGTTTACCAGGTCGAAGTCAAAGCTCACATTCTCGCCTGCTCCCATAGCCAGTTGATACTGATTGGCCAGCGCTTGATAGATTTTACGGAGTTGCCCGATGGTAGGCAGGCTGTGGTTGAGCCTGTGTGTAAGCTCAATCAGATCGCTGTTGTTAAATAGTAAAACGGCAAAAGATTTCTTTCCATCCCTGCCAGCTCTGCCAGCTTCCTGGAAATAAGATTCTATATCATCAGGCACATCCATATGCACCACTATCCGCACATCTGGCTTATCAATGCCCATCCCGAAAGCATTGGTACACACAATTACACGTGCCTTGTTCTTCATCCAATCTTCTTGAATGCGTGACCTCCGGGTATGATCGAGACCTGCATGGTAATAATCAGATGTGATTTTTTTCTTTTGCAAATATTCGGCAATCTCCCTGGTCTTTTTTCTATTACGAACGTATACAATGGCGGTACCCGGTATTTTTACAAGCATTTTAGCAAGCCGCAAATTTTTGTTCTCTTCAAACAATGTGGAATAAGAAAGATTTTTTCTTTCAAAGCTTTTTTGAAAAATTTGCTTATTCTTAAACTGCAACTTTTCCAGAATATCATCTACAACATCTGGAGTTGCCGTTGCTGTCAATGCGATTACCGGAACGTCTGGAATGATTGACCTGAATTCTGAGATTTTAAGGTAGGGGGGACGAAAATCATAACCCCATTGAGAGATGCAGTGAGCTTCATCAACAGCTAAAAGATTAACATTCATTTTCGCTGCCCTTACCTGCATTATTTCAGTGGCAAGCCGTTCGGGAGAAACATATAGAAATTTATAGTTGCCATAAATGCAATTATCAAGAGCGTGATCAATTTCCATTCGTGTCATTCCGGAATATATTGCAACTGCTTTAACATCTCTTTTGTTAAGATTTGCTACCTGATCTTTCATCAGAGCAATTAGAGGAGATATAACTATGCATATCCCTTCTCTGGTAAGTGCAGGCACCTGAAAGCAGATAGATTTTCCACCACCGGTAGGCATTAGGGCAAGAGTATCATTGCCAGCCATTACAGAGTTTATGATCTCTTCCTGCAATTCACGAAACAGAGAGTATCCCCAATATTTTTTTAATACCTCGTGTATAGACATCGTATGAAGCAAGGCAAATTACAAGGTGCAATTTCCTAATAATAAAATTTTGCAATTACCGGGGAGCATTCTAAAACTCCAAGACACAATTTCGAAAGGGTCAGACGACTATTATACGATAAGCCCGTCTCTCATCGTCAATTTCCTGTCAGCAAGATTTGCCAGCTCCTCATTGTGAGTAACTATAATGAAGGTCTGTTTTAACTTTTCACGTAAACTAAAGAAGAGCTGGTGAAGATCTCTGGCGGAGTCAGAATCCAGATTTCCGGATGGTTCGTCGGCAAGCACCACCTTCGGGTCATTGATGAGCGCTCGGGCAACTGCTACCCGCTGTTGCTCACCCCCTGAAAGTTCAGCAGGCTTATGGTTAAGACGAGACTGAAGGCCCAGGTAAGTTAACAGATCGCGTGCTTTTTCCATAGTAGTTTTACTATCCCTGTTACCAATAAAGGCAGGAATAGAGACATTTTCTATGGCTGTGAATTCAGGGAGCAAATGATGAAATTGAAATACAAAGCCAATAGACTGATTTCTAAATGTTCCTAACTTTTTATTGTTCAACTGAAATACGTCCCTTCCATCATACCAAACTTTTCCTTCACTCGCTCTGTCAAGAGTACCAAGAATGTGCAGCAGAGTACTTTTTCCTGCCCCTGAAGGACCCACGATGGAAACGACCTCTCCCTGGCCGATATTCAGATTTACACCTTTCAGAATGTGCAGCCCGCCATAACTTTTTTTAAGGTTGATTGCTTCAATGAAACTGCTGATCATATTATAAAAACAAAACGATTGTTAACATACGCAATGTGCAGCGATTGCCCTCTTCTTTCATGTAGACTTTACCCCCTTTGAATTATTTTCGATGATAATTATTAGTGAAACAATAGTGAGATAATCACAATTGCTTATTCAAACAAAGAAACATCTTTTGCGTCATTTCATAGTCGCAAAGAATAAGCATCACATATGCCTTACCTGAAGGGTTGTTTCAGTATTCAGATTATTCCAAGTATTTTTGGGTGCTTCTTTTTCCCAAAAAAAAATGAATGTACACGAATACCAGGCTAAGGCACTATTAAAACAATATGAGGTTCCGATCCAGGAAGGTATCTCAGCAGCTACAGTTGATGATGCAGTTGATGCCGCCGTACGATTAAAAAATGAACGGGGTGCCAAGGTTTGGGTTGTTAAAGCACAGATTCACGCAGGTGGGCGCGGAAAAGGTGGTGGTGTAAAAGTGGCCACTTCACTTGAAAAGGTAAGAGAGAAAGCAGAACAAATCCTGGGCATGCAGCTAATTACTCCGCAAACTGGTGCTGCCGGCAAGCGAGTAAACAAAATACTTATAGCAGAAGATGTGTATTCAGGTGAAGAAGCAGACCGTAAAGAATTTTATATGAGCGTGTTGCTCGATCGCGAAAGGCAGACAAATGTGATAATCTATTCTACGGAAGGTGGAATGGACATTGAACAAGTGGCAGAGAAGACGCCGGAAAAAATATATAAGGAATGGATGCATCCAAATGGTGGATTGCAACCGTACCAGGCGCGTAAGATTGCTTTTAATTTAGGACTAAAGGGAGAGGCCTATAAGCATATGGTCAATTTCATTACCAGTGTGTATAGGGCTTATACTACCCTGGATGCTGCGCTGATTGAAATCAATCCAACTCTTAAAATGGCCGATGACAGGATACTTGCTGTTGATGCCAAGATGAAGCTTGACGACAATGCACTCTTCCGCCATCCGGAGTACTCGGACCTCCGCGACATAACCGAAGAAGATCCTGCTGAAGTAGAGGCCGGAAAGTACAATCTGAATTTTATTAAGCTGGATGGAAACGTAGGATGCATGGTGAATGGTGCGGGATTGGCTATGGCAACAATGGACATGATAAAACTTGCCGGAGGAGCGCCTGCCAATTTCCTGGATGTAGGAGGAACAGCCAATGCACAGACAACTGAAGCAGGCTTCAGGATCATCCTTTCCGATGCCAATGTGAAGGCTATATTGATCAATATCTTTGGAGGTATTGTTCGATGTGATAGGGTAGCCCAGGGAATAGTGGACGCATACAACAACATTGGCAGCATCCACGTGCCAATCATTGTAAGGTTGCAAGGCACCAATGCTGAGCTTGCTAAGGATCTGATTGACAAATCAGGCTTGAAAGTTTACTCCGCCATTGAGCTTAGAGAAGCGGCAGAGCTCGTGAATAAAGTAATCGCCGCTTAGTGCCTCCCGGTTAAAACCAATAGCTCTATTTATTATCATTATTATCAGGAAAAATTATCCCCAAGTTGATCCTTAAACTTAACCCCAGCAAAATCAGTGAACAGAAGATCAACGTCATTGTTGATGCGCTGAAAAATGGTGGCCTGATAGTATTTCCTACAGATACAGTTTATGCCTTTGGAGGCGACCCTTTTCAACCGAAAGCCATTGAACGCCTCATCAGGCTGAGTGGAAAAAAAAGACCTGATTTCTCTTTCATCTGCGATGACATGAAGCAGGCACAGGAATTTACGGCCGGGCTCGATACTCCTGTATTTAAGGAAATGAAGAGATTGTTGCCAGGGCCGTTCACCATAATCGTAAATGCATCACACCAGGTTGCAAGGCTCTTTCAAACAAATAAAAAAACAGTGGGTATTCGCATACCGCAAAATGACATTGCACGGGTTATCGCCAAATCATTAGGCCATCCAATTATCTCTACTTCGCTGCATGATGAGGATGTAATTTTAGACTACATCACCGATCCTGTGGAAATCGAAAATCGCTTTCACGGCCGGGTAGCTATTGTAGTAGATGGTGGAATGGGTGGAAATCTGCCGTCAACGGTGATTGATTATACGCAGGCAACACCTTTTTTAGTACGTGCAGGTGCTGGAGTTTGGGATGGATTGGATTTACCGGTAAGAAAATAATTTTATCAAAAACATAAAGAAATCAACTTCCTTAAATGAAATATATTAGATATATAATTTTTTCAATACTCTGCATGGCCACATTATCTTCTTTTGGGCAAAACTCTGTAATACGGGGATTGGTATTCGATAAGGATGATGGGGAACCAGTCATATACACCAATGTCATTCTAAGGGGTACTACAATGGGCTCACAAAGTGATGAGGACGGCATTTTTAATATAGCCAATGTCCCGGCCGGCTCTTATACTATATTTTGCACGCAACTGGGATATGATACAGTTCAAATTCAGGTCAACATAAGACCCAATGAGATCAGCAATCAAAAAATATTTCTAACAAGGTCTGCGATAGAGCTTGAAAACATAAACATCAATGCAGTACGTGAAGAGAAAAAGACAGAAACGGCTGTGTCTCTTACCAAGATTTCTACAAAAGATATTGAGCGTATACCATCCATAGGAGGAGAAGCAGATCTTGCCCAATATCTGCAGATACTACCTGGAGTGATATTTACCGGAGACCAGGGTGGAGAGCTTTATATACGCGGGGGCTCTCCAATTCAGAATAAGGTGTTGCTGGATGGAATGACCATCTATAATCCATTCCATTCTATTGGCTTGTTCTCTGTTTTTGAAACCGATGTGATAAGAAGCGTAAATGTATATACAGGTGGCTTCAGTGCTGAATTTGGTGATCGCCTTTCAGCGGTGCTGGATGTGCATACGCGGGATGGAAACAAAAAACGCTTTTCAGGTAAGGTTGGAGTAAATCCCTTTTTATCGAAGGTGATTCTGGAGGGACCAATAAAAAAGCTAAGTGACAATGGCTCCAGCATTTCTTACATGTTCACAGGAAAATCATCATATCTTGATAAGTCTTCGAAACTGTTTTACAGTTATATAGATTCAGGCGGACTACCTTATAGTTTTACCGATTTGTACGGAAAAATCTCTTTGAATGGTGCCAACGGAAGTAAGCTTAGCTTTTTTGGTTTCAACTATCGCGATCATGTCAACTACCAATTCGTCTCAAGTTTCGACTGGAAGTCGTTTGGGATAGGCACCAACTTCGTTATAGTACCCAGCGGTTCAAAAGTACTTATCGGAGGTACGATTTCTTTTTCTGATTACAATATCATGCTTCGGGAAGCAGATGCAATTCCCAGAACAAGCGGCATAAATGGGTTTGATCTGAATATAGACTTCACCTATTTTGTTCCTCACGGTGAAGTGAAATATGGGTTCGACATTGGAGGCTTTCGTACCGAACTCCAGTTTTTTAATGCTCTGGGATTGAAAATTGAACAAAATAATAACACCACAGAGCTTTCCGGATTTGTTGTCTACAAGCATATTTTTAGTGAAAGGCTTGTGCTTGAACCAAGTCTGCGTCTTCAATATTATGCATCGCTTCCGGCCTTCTCACCCGAACCTCGCATATCACTCAAATATAATCTTACAGATGCCCTGCGTATAAAGGCAGCGGCTGGCATTTATTCTCAGAATTTTATTAGCACAAAATCAGATCAGGATGTGGTGAATCTGTTTACCGGATTCTTAACCGCACCCGATGATCAACTTATAGGGGTGGATGGAAAGTCGGCAACCAGCAACCTTCAGCATGCATACCAGGGTGTTTTCGGCATTGAAGCCGATATATCCAGGGTACTTGAGATCACCGTGGAGCCATACTATAAATACTTTGGTCAATTGATTAACATCAACCGGAGCAAGATCTTTCCAGAGGATCCTGATTTTGAAATTGAAACCGGAGCGGCTTATGGAATTGACTTTCTTGCTAAATACGATTTTAAAAATTTCTATCTCTGGACCGCTTATTCACTTGGGTTTGTGAAACGCAACAACGGTGAGCAAATTTATCCTCCTCATTTCGACCGCCGCCATAATTTAAACATTGTAGCAGCCTATTCATGGGGAAAAGATAAAAGTTGGGAGATAGACGCACGGTTTAACTTCGGCTCTGGTTTTCCGTTCACTTTGACGCAAGGATTTTATGAACAGATAAATTTTCTTGACGGAATAAATACAAGCTACACTACACAAAATGGGAACCTCGGCATCGTATATGATGATAGCCTGAACACGGGCAGGTTACCTTACTATCATCGCCTTGATATTGCAGCGAAGAAAAAGTTCCAGCTCTCAGAAAACTCTGAGCTTGAAATAACGGCAAGCGTGATCAATGTATACGACCGTAAAAACATTTTTTATTTCGATCGCATCAATTATCAGCGCGTAAACCAGTTGCCCATACTACCAAGCATCGGAGTATCGTTAACATTCTAAAAATCTCAATTAGGCTTTTTTGCAATTCATGTTTTAAAGCTGAGTTTGCGTCTAATTTTTTTAATAGTTACTTTTCTTTAAAAGAAATGTAACCCAAAGAATCGCGATTGCCAAACGGCTCCGCCAGGCAATTGCTGGCTCGCGCACAGCTTCGATTTAATAACTACGTTGTTAACAAGATCTTCCGTTTTCTTAATCAAATCACGACTTCTTTTTTAAAGTTACAATAGAATTGAGGTAAAGCACTACAACTTAATTGCACCCTGTGTATATCATTTTTGCTTTTCTGTTCCACATAATCGCTGAACGCATCAATTTTGATCTTAAATATGATAAGTTATAAACTGCTTTGATGATTGAAAGAATCCTAATAAAGTTATTGATTCCATTTCTGCTGCTGCAACCTATCACCTCATCCGCACAGGAGACATTGATCTATTCTGAATATAATGTTCACTATAGACGGGGCTTAGAATTATTTCATCACGATAGGTTTGGCGCGGCACAGGAGGAATTCAGTCAGGCCATTAATGAAATAAATAGAAACGGAGAAACAAACGATCACCTGTTGTTGATCAATGCTCATTATTACAAGGCCCTTTGCAGTAAAAATCTTTCGAAGCCTGATGCTGAAAAGTTATTTGTTGACCTTGTAGAACATTTTGAGGAAAGCCCGGTGACAAGGCTATCTTATTTTCACCTGGGAGATATATATTTTGATAAGAAAAAATATGACAAGGCTATATCTTGGTATAAACTAACAGATAGAGATGACCTGAACCCTGCGCAAAATGCAGACTATGCCTTTCAATTAGGATTTTCTTACTTCTACAAAAAAGATTTTGATAAAGCTCAGCCTTTATTTGAAGAAGTGAGAAAACAGGAGGGGAAAAATTACTATCCTGCAAACTATTATTACGGCTACATTTCTTATAAAAAGGGGAATTATTCGGAAGCATTAAAATCCTTTAAGCAAGTCGAAAAGTCATCATTGTATATGGCTATTGTTCCCTATTATGTTGCTAATATTTATTACCAGCAGAGGAAGTATGATGAGGTAATTACTTATGCGTCGGCCTTAGCAGAGAACAAGCTACAATACTCCCTTGAGATGCAGGAGTTGATTGGTAAGGCCTATTTCCAGAAAAAACAATATGATAAGGCATTGCCTTACTTCACGGCATTCATGAGTGGTAAATCTAAACTCAGCAAATCAGATCTCTATCAAATAGGATACTGCCAGTATCAGGTAAAAAATTATAATGAGGCCATCAGTTCATTCAAAGAATTAAATGGGCTGAAAGACTCTATAGGCCAAAATTCCATGTACCTTCTCGCTGACTGTTATTTAAAAACCGGCCAGAAAAATGATGCACGGATGGCATTTGAAGAAGCTTCAAAGCTTTCTTTTGACCCATTCGTGAAGGAGCACGCAGAGTTTCAATTTGCAAAGCTTTCTTTTGATTTGGATTATCATGATATTACAGTAAAGGCATTTCAGTATTTCATAATCACTTACCCGGAATCGGATTTTATTTATGAGGCTAAAGAATATTTAGGCCTTGAACTTTTGGCAACGCAGAATTATAAAAATGCATGGGATATTTTAAGAAGTATACCAGAAAAAAATTTACAGATCCGAACAGCTTGCCAGAAAGTGGCTTACTCCTATGCTACCGAGTTATATAATTTAAAAAATTATGATGATGCAGTGATCATCTTTAATGAATCTCTTAAATACCCGCTTGATGCAGGGATACAAGCAGCTTGTTATTTCTGGATAGGTGAATCGTTTTTTCAGCAAAAAAAGTATGATGACGCAATAAAGTCTCTTTCGCTATTTATTGATCTCTCAAATCAGCAGCCTCAACTTCCATACAATATATCGGAAGTGAATGCTGACTATACCATGGCCTATTCATTTTTGAAAAAGGACGATTATAATAAGGCTTCAGATTTTTTTGAGACGGTGCTAAAAAAGGTTGCCTCTTCAAAAGATCCGGATCATAAAAAACTATACGCCGATGCATCATTGAGAAATGGTGATTGCCAGTTTGTTTCCAAAAATTATGGTGCAGCAATCAATAATTATGATCAGGTGATTTCTCTAAAATATCCCGGAGCAGACTATGGGTTATATCAGAAGGCAATCATTTATGGATTACAGAACGACATCACTGATAAATTAACAACACTAAAGAACCTTACCACCGGATTTCCTTCGAGTATTTATTTAGATGATGCGTTGTACGAGCTGGGTATCACTTATCTGCTTGTGCCCTCTTATCAGGAAGCAGCATCGGTGTTTACTCAGATCATTTCAAAGTATCCGAACAGCAGCTATATCAGCAGGGCTCATCTTAAAATGGGACTTATCTACTTTAATCTGAATGATGACACCAAAGCACTCGGGGAATATGAATGGGTATTGCTGAGGTATCCGAAAACTGCCGAAGGCATCGAGGCACTCAATGGAGCAAAAGAAATCTATACGCAAAGTGGAGATGCACAGGGTTATCTTTCTTTCGTTAAAAGAATACCGAATATCACCGTAAGCGATGCTGTAAAGGATTCGGTAATGTACCTGGCGGCTGAAACAAAGTATATTAAAAGCGATTGCAGCGGAGCAGTAAAAGAATTTTCAAATTATATCAGTTCATTTCCAGCCGGCAATTTTGCCCTTCATGCCCATTTTTATAGGGGTGAATGTCTGTTTCGCCAAAATGATTTCGATTTAGCACTTAAGGACTATGAGTTTGTAGCTGACGAGCCTCAGAGTCGTTTCACAGAAAAAGCATTGGTAAATGCGGCACGAATCAACTACGTGCAGAGGAAAGATTATGCAAAGGCATTCAGGTATTATAAAATTATTTATGAAAATGCAGAATTTAAGTCGAACAGCCTGGAAGCATTGAAAGGCATGATGAACAGTGCATACTACCTGAACCAATATGATGATGCAGCCAACGCTGCCCGGCAGATTCTTATTTCAGATAATTCAACCTCCGACGACCTCAATGAAGCGCATTTTTATCTGGCAAAAATTGCTGTCTCAACAAATGATCTGTCACAGTCATTTTCTGAGTTCGCATTAGTTGCAAATCAAAAATCAGTCATTGGAGCTGAATCGGCATACATGCTCGCAGATATTTATTTTAAGCAAAAGAATTTTAAGGCAGCCGAAGAGCAAGCGTATGTTGTCATCAAGCAGAAACCATCCTTTAATTATTGGATAGCCAGGTCATACCTGCTGATTGCCGCGATTTTTGAGGAAGAGGGAGACTATTTTCAATCGAAGGCTACGCTGCAAAGTATCATCGATAATTATAAAGGTGTTGATGAAATCGTGGCAACGGCTAAGGAAAAGTTAGCTTCTGTTTCAGCAATGGAGGCAACTGATTCTAAGCTGCTGCCAGAAGGTAATAATGAAGAAATGGTGTTGGATTCTATTTCAAATAACGATTGATAATGCTGCAAAAGAATACTGTATGCTGTCAACAGTAAATGATTCGTACTTCAGATGCAAGTATGGCTCACACATCTTCGAAAGAAAGATACTTTTTGGAATTTGGTTCATGGTCGTATCTGTTTTTACGTCTCTGATTTCGGCGCCCTCCATGGCCCAGGGAATTATTAAAACAGAGGAGGTAAACATCATTAAACCTTATCAGCCGCTACTTGCCGATGCGGAAAAGATTGAATTCCAGGCGGAGCCTGCGCAAGTTGATTCCAATATAGATGTACTGGAATATAACGTCAAATCCCGTTTGATCGAAGTACCATTTGTTCCGGCGGAAATACGTGCAATATCATTGCCGCCAGATGAAATTACCCCAATACAGGACAACATGGTTAAGGCCGGGTTTGGAACACAACTGACCCCGCTCGCAGAGCTCTATCTGCACAATAGCTCTTCCGAAAAATTTTCATATGGTTTAGATTTTCATCACATATCATCGAACGGGAGCAAGTTAAATTTTCAAGATTTTAGTCGTACCCGAGGGACAGCCTTTGGAAC
>JACCZV010000127.1 GCA_013695775.1 Chitinophagales bacterium
ACATCTATTTCATTGTAACCTGAATCAAGTACAATAATTCCCGAATCAACACCTGGACTCAAGCGAAATGCAGTTAAATAGCCATTGAGGTTGAGCCGAAAGTTCGCTCCATCAGTGGTTGAGGCGCGATAAAAAATTGAATCTGCAGAAGATGTCATTATGCCGTATCCAATGCCGCTGGACGCTGTCGGCGAAGAGCCGCTGCTTCGATGAAAGAAAAGCTCTCCTGGAGCAGGGTTGTTGTTGGTATAAAGAGTAATAAAGTTGAAGGCACCGTCACGGATTGAACTCTCATTATGAGGTACATGTATTGACTGTTGATTGGGGTCATTCAGCAAATATCCACCATCATCGTGGGTGTTAAGATATTCCTCCAATTGCTGCTGTTGCGCTTCAGTCATTTTCTTGCGAACAGAAAAGTCAAAGGATGTTCCCGTTAATATTTGTCCCGATAGGGTTTTCATACCATCTTTAACATTGACCATTACTGTTTCACCATATGTGAAGGTAGTGGCAGGCGCAATGCAAATGGTTTTTCCATCTGTAGAAAGAACTACGCTTGCAGCAACGATCCCGCTCTGAGAACCTGTAAGTTCGATGATATCTGAAGTGACCGATGACTCATCCATCAGCTCACCATTCCGAAGAATAAGGTGGGTATTTGGAAAGTTATTGCGAGAGTTGTCTTTGGGAAAAATGTATTGAAATTGAGCGAAGGCAAGATTTGCGAAAATAATCAGTAACATCATAGGTGTAAGGCAGCATACCATTGATTTCATAAATTAGGATTGAGGTTTATAATTCAAAAATAAATAAAGACTGATGCTGCTTTCTTCGACCAGGCATTCGCAGCTCCATGCTCTTAGTTCTTAATCAACTTGCCCGAAGCAAAAGCTTTTTCTGATTTTTCAGAATCTCCTGCTTTGAAAAGCTGAATGAAATACATTCCAGGAGACAATTCGGAAAAGTTAAAAGGCAACTCGTTTTGTTGACCAGCAAGTTGAATATTGGCCTGGTAAACCTCCTTTCCTATTGCATCTTTCAAACAAACATGCACATCTCCGGTAAGTGGCTTTTCAAGTTGAATTATACAATTGCCATTTGAAGGATTCGGAAAAACTGTGAGCGATTGGTGACTCTGTATCAATGCAATGTTAACCCCAAAACCAAGTCCGGTATCACATGCTGCAATTGATAAATCTGGAGTAGCTTCATAAGCAAAATCCTTTATGATGATATTGGGAACTGAATCTGCGGTATTTACATCGAGTCGAATCCAGCCATAATGAAGGTTGGTATCTGCATGAAACTTCAATGCTACACATTTGTCATGCTCGTCTTTCCAATTATAAGCGATGTCTGTACCATCTTGAAAAGCAAAATAGGCTTTGAATGTGCCATTGAAAAAATTGCCGGGTATAATATCACCTGAATCTTTTTTAAGAACGAAACGGGTGTAATCAAACAAGGAATAATAATTTATTGCATTCTGAGTGTTGTTTAAAACTTCTATGTACTCTCTAAAGTCGAATCCATTTGCGGCGGTATTCTCATTTTCAAACTTCACCGTCAGCTTAAAATCATACTGGCCGTCATTGTTCAGATCAAAGGAATCAACGTCGGAATGTGGGAAGGAGGATGGAGCAATGCCACCTAATTCCTTATCAGGAATATCAGTATATATTACCTGGCCTTCTGAGCCAAATGAGGAGGCCAGAATGGTGCCGGCCAGCAACGAATAACTCTTTAATTTTTTAGAGAATGTATTTGATTTGTTCACCGGCATATTTTTATGGCTGCAAAATTAACTCATCTGTAGGAGAATAACCCAAGGCAACGTCTGTCATATGAAGCAAGACGCGGGTTACCTATAAAGGTTTAATTGCTGAAGAAAACCGGTTTGAAAGTTAACATTACATAAAACCAGGCACCTGTTATAGTTGGTCCCCCAATTTGAGAAAAGGTTGATGTTTTAGTAAATTCAATTGTACGGGTAGGGAAAAACATACAGAACCCTGTATTCAGATTCACCTGCTTTGTAAGGTCTTTCACTACAATAATATCTATTTCCGATCCAAGATGTTTATCAAGTGGAACACCAGGGTTCTCCACATCCTCAACATTATTTTGCAGCGAAAAATAATGAAACTCAGGGCTAAATTCCCACCCCTTGTAATTATACTTTAAATTTAAATAAGCATCTGCAAGTCCTCCATTTCTTGTAGAGGCAGGCAGATTAAAGAAAAGATCCATTTTTCCATAAAATCGGTGGGCTGCTCCATATTGAGAATTAAACATATTAGTGGTACCCGAGTGAGTGGTGTCGAGTGCATCACTCCCTGACAGATAGTCGAGACCTACACCTATTTGCAAATTTTTTATTGGTTGAATCCAGGGATTTACCGAAAACATATAAGCCTTTACTGTTTGAAAAGAATCCGGAACAATATTTCCGCTTTGATTTATGGTACGCGTTTTCCCGCTTTGCCTATAGCCCTCTAAATTAATTCCCCAAAAATTATGATTGAAGCTTGTATTTAAACCATAAGTGTAGCGCATAAAAACTCCAGTGCTGTCTGGTGTTTGATAGCCGTCACCTAATCCCATTGCTGAAATGCTGTATTTAAAGAGACTGTCGGTGTTCGACTTGTTTATCCATAAAAAGTCAAGCGTCTTGGGATTACCTAAATTGTAAAATGTGCCAAAATAATTATTTGTCTGTTGGTTGTAAGAGCCTCC
>JACCZV010000332.1 GCA_013695775.1 Chitinophagales bacterium
TCTGGGTGAACGAATTTCTAGTTGTTTATAACCATTTTTAATATTGATAGAATTATAGCCCTTTATTTTTTCAATATTCACAATATGCTTAAAGTTCCAACTAATTAAGAAGTCTGCATGGTAAATGGTTGCTAAAGCAATATGTAAACCGTCCACAAAACTTGTCTGTCTAACAACCTTTGTAGAAATGTATTGGGTTGCTAAATCCACCGCTTCTTCCGAAAGGTCGATAAATTCTGTGAATTCTACCTTCAGATGCTTAACCAGTTCCCGAACCTGTATTGGTGCATTTTCTAATTCCTCTTGTGTCACTGTTGAAAATAAAAGTATAAACTCCTCTTTTAGTATCCTGTTAAAAAGCGGCCTGGTGAATTCTTCAAACTCTTCATCATAATTTCCACCGAAAACTGAAGTATCAATATAAAGCCTTTATTTCACCCAACTAAGTTACAAAAGGTCCCAGGATTAGTTCGGAGGAACGTTAGGGTAGCCTGTAGAATAACGGTCGTCTATGGTTCCGGCTATTACCAATTATAGGCAATCCAAAGAATAGGCAGTGTAAAAAATATGTGACAATGATCCATCTTTGAGCTGTTACAATATTTTGCAACACTCAATCGTCCACGCCATCATACGATTGAAGCCATGACCATAGAAGCAACGATGACGACGCGCCAGAATGCAGAGATTCAGGAGACAGTGCGTAAAGAACGCAAACGGCTTTTCGATTTTATTAGGCAACGGGTCAACAGCGATGAAGATGCGGAAGACATATTGCAGGATGTCTTTTTTCAGCTTGTGAATACATACCGGATGATGGAACCTATTGAAAAGGTAACATCATGGCTTTTTACAGTAGCCCGCAACAAGATCACGGATCTCTATAGAAAGAAAAAAACAGAAAGTTTTTCCAGCCTGGCACATGCTACCGGCAATGATACGGACGAGGAGGCTTCAAATTATTTTCTTGATGAGATGATGCAAGACGTGTCTGAGACGCCAGAGTCACAATATATGCGTTCCCTCATGTGGGATACCCTGAATGCAGCATTGGAGGAATTGCCCTCAGAGCAGCGGGAAGTATTTACCATGCATGAGCTGGATGGCCTTAGCTTTAAAGACATTGCTGCACAGACCGGGCAACCACTAAACACCTTGCTTTCCCGGAAACGATATGCTGTATTACATCTTCGAGAGAGACTTCAAACCTTGTACAATGAGTTGTTAAACCTTTAAAAAATTTAATATGAAACGGTGGTGGATTCTGAAAGGACTTAAAATGATGCTAATCTTCGTGCTTATTGCAGCAACAATGAGTTACCTGGTGATGAACTTATGGAACTGGCTGATACCCGCAATATTTGCTCTTAATGCAATCACCTTCTGGCAAGCGCTGGGTATTCTTGCACTGGCAAAACTGCTCTTTGGCTTTGGGCGTGGGGGCTGGCGCAGCGGAAACTATGGCGGCCACTGGAAGAATCGTGGCCAACAGTATAAAAAACAGATGGAGGAGAAACTTAAAAATATGACCCCTGAAGAACGTGAAAAATTCAGGGTTGAATGGCTGAAGCGTTGCGGCTGGCGCCATCAGTCGAGGGAGGAAAATAAAATTGATTCAGAGACGGCCGAAAATTGATGAATTTCTTATATTGCCATAGATAGCGGGAGCGAAAACTTCCTTTTTTATTCCGGAATGTCTAAATGAACTTCGCTATAATACAGCTAATCATTCTTTAATATAAGATGAAAAAAATAGAGTATTGGATGGGAATATTAAACTGAGGATAAGAAGGTTTTTGTAATTTACCTGTCTTCTTTACAATTAGAAAAATATGCCTTTATGAGATCTTTTTTAATAACTGCTTTGATCCTTTGCCTCACTTTACAACTCACCCATGGTCAACAAATAAAGAAAAGTGAAAGCAAGAGAGGGATGAAATTAAAGTATTCATCGCCAGGAAATATTTCAACGAAAGATTATTCGGCTGCTGATCATACTGCAGTTTTAAAAGGTAACAATAATATAAAAGTGACTAAGGCACAAAACAAGAAAGTGAAGAGCTACTATCGCAGTAAAAAATAATCAAAAAACCATTTCCAAGCTTATAGTCATCTGCAATCCCTAAAAAGAGTTTGAATCCACTCAGTCATTTAGTTTCCCGCTTCAGACTTGAATTTATTCTATTCAGCACTTAACGAACTGAGAAGTATAAATAACAGATAATCTTTAATTCTGTTATTCTCATTTCTCAAAAATCAAATCTCTACCCTATGAAAATTATTTACGGTTCATTTTTAGGATTTACATACAAATATGTCATCCTGTTATTGCTTTTCGCTGGTTCTTTTATTTCAGCCCAGGCGACAACTCATACCATCACCGTTCAGAACTTTTTCTTTTCACCTACCGCCATTACTATCAATCTTGGTGATACCATAAAATGGCAGTGGGTAAATGGCGATCATACTACTACATCATTAACAATTCCACCGGGAGCAACACCCTGGGATCATGATATCAGTAATGATCCGGGAAATACTTCATTTAAATATAAGCCTAACGTATTAGGAACCTACAACTATAAATGCACCCCTCACTTTTCTATGAATATGCAGGGAAGCTTTACTGTAGCTTGCGCAGTTGCTTCGGTTTCAATTTCAGCCTCTGGTCCTACAACCTTTTGCTCCGGTGGTATGGTGTCGCTTTCTAAAAGTTCAAGTTCAGGCAGTTTTGCATCTTATCAATGGAAAAAAAATGGATTGAACATAACAGGTGCAACCAATGCCTCATATAGCGCAACTGTTACCGGTTCATATACTTTAGTGGTTACCAACAGTTGTGGAAACTCCGCGACTTCCAATAACATTTCGGTCACATCTAATCCTACCCCAAAGCCTAAGATAACACCCGCCGGGCCCATCAACATGTGCCAGGGAGAAACTGCTACTCTAACAGCAAATACGGCAAATAACATTATTTACCAATGGAGCAAGAATAACAATACGATTGCCGGTGCAACTAATAAAACCTTAATCGTAAGTTCAGCGGGAAGTTATAAGGTTAAGGAGACAAACAGCATCACGGGCTGTACCAAAACGTCTGTAGCCGTTGTCGTAAACATAACTTGTAAAGAACTCCCTGAAGATGCTATTCTGAGTGCATACCCGAATCCTACATCTGATTATTTTATTATAAATACGTCAGTTTTTGAAAATTCAAAGGGCTATGTGAATCTTTATGATCTCACGGGTAAGCTATTACAGAGCGTAGTAATTGAAAGTGAAACTACCGAAGTAGGAAAAGATCTTCCTGGGGGTTTGTACTTGGCTAAGATTGAATTGAATGGGGAGATAAAACAAATTGTTAAGTTAATGAAGCAATAAAAATTTAATACTCAAATATTATCACAAAAAAGCCCGCCGTACTTCAAATGCGGCGGGCTTCTTTGTAATATAGGTCCTAAAAATTTCTCATCATTAAAATTACAATCTATTGGAAATGGACATCAGTTAATGTTCGGATAACATAGTTGCTTTTGTTGGAGAAACAATCAGATTTCTTCTCCCTGAGAATTCCAACTCCATATCCGTTGATCATATAGCCCCCGCAAGAATCACTTATTTTATAACATGCCGAGGGATTCCATCTATTTTCAGGACATGAGGGAAGCTTTTCTATTGTTTTCTGCACCAATACATCACCCCCAAACAAAAAATTAAATTTGCTCTCCTTTTCTGTTACCATCATTACAGGAGAGGGATATTTAGCTCCGGTACGCTGGGCTCCAAGCTGATAAACCGTATCTCCGCTGCTGAACCATTCCCTTCCATCATCAAAAATGAATGTTGTCCTTCCATTCCACTCCCCAGCCCTTACAATTTTATCAGTATCATTGGCGATGGACACCAACTTGCTCTCTGTGAAGGTGGAATCTTTATAAATCCAATAATTGCCTACATTCAGGGGATAAATTCCCTTACTGCCTGAAGACGCGGCTGCCTGACGGTTGCAGGACGATTCATCCAGAAATAAAACAGACAGAAAAAACACAGAGATGGAATAGAGGTTTCCTTTCATGATTTAAAATTTTAATTTAAAATAATATTGCAAAGAAACGATCATTTTATACATCGGCAAAGCTTCAGTCAAAAGCGCTGATATTACGTGGAAGCTGCAACCATCTTATTACAGAACAAACTCTAAGCTAATGCTAATGAGCGCTAATTTCAATGAATAAATTACAAATTAAATAATAAATGAAATGGACCACGAGTTAATTATAAAAAACAGCATCCACATTTACGCATCACCCTCCAAAGTTTGGGATGCTTTGATAAATCCTGAACAGACAAAAAAATATATGTTCGGCTGCGAGGCAGTTTCTGACTGGAACATTGGAAGCCCTTTGCTTTGGAAGGGAAATCATGAAGGCAAAGAGATGGTGTTTGTAAAAGGCAATATTGTCGCGATTCAACCAGAAAAATTTTTGGCTTACACCACAATTGATCCTAACAATAAAACAATTGAGGATATACCTGAAAACTATCTGAAAGTTACTTATGAATTAAGGGAAGAAAACGGACAGACAATTTTAACGGCAACTCAAGGTGACTATTCAACCGTTGGTGATGGTGAAAACCGATATAGGCATACCGTTGAAGGAGGTGGCTGGCAACCAATACTTGAAGAAATAAAAAAGTTGGTGGAGGGATAATATAAGAAATCTAATAAGTGCCTTATAAATTATCACTTCAGACCTCAGGTTAATGTAAGCCATCAAACTTGTGAAGGAGAATGTCAAAAGTCATTTTAAAGAAAGGCAAACACCAGCGCATTCGATCTGGACATCCATGGGTTTATGGAAATGAGATTGAAATGCTGCATGGAGCTGTAGAACCGGGAGAAATCGTAGAGGTCTACGATGCCAAAAACTACTTTCTTGGAAAGGGTTATTATAATGAGCGCTCTCAGATTCGCGTTCGGCTATTGACAAGGGAACTTGACGAAGAGATCAACGAAGAATTCTTTCGTAGAAGAATCATCTCTTGCTGGAATTATCGGAAGCAATTAGGATATACCGAAAACTATCGGCTTGTATTTGGCGAAGCGGATTTTCTTCCCGCCTTAGTAATAGATAAGTTGGGCGACTTTTTCGTGCTTCAGACTTTATCGCTGGGAATGGATCGCTGGAAAACTACTATTGTAACGGTGCTGGAAGAATTGTTTTCTCCTAAAGGAATATATGAACGCAACGATGTGCCCGTTAGAAAGCTGGAAGGGCTTAGCGAGCAGAAGAACTTTCTCTCTGCTTCGTTCCCAACAAAATTTAAGATCAATGAAGACGGAGTAAAACTGTCTGTAGATGTGGAGAACGGGCAAAAGACCGGTTTCTTCTTAGATCAGAAAGATAACAGAAAGGCGCTTCAATTCATCTCTGAAGGCGCTGACGTGCTTGATTGCTTCTGCTATACAGGATCCTTTGCATTGTTCGCTGCTAAATTTGGTGCACGGCATGTGCTTGGTATTGATGTTTCAGATGCCGCCGTAGATCAGGCCAGGGAAAATGCGACCTTAAACAACTTTGCACATATCTGTGAATTTCAGGTAGCAAATGCCTTTGATGAATTGCCAAAGTGGGCAAAAGAGAAAAAAATATTTGACCTTATAATCCTTGACCCGCCGGCTTTCACTAAAAATCGCGCTGCGCTTGAAGCTGCTTCGCGTGGTTATAAAGAGATAAACCTACGGGCCATGAAGCTGATTCGTAAGGGCGGCTTCCTCGTCACTTTCTCTTGTTCCCATTTCATGGAGCCGGGGTTATTTTTCGAGATGATTCAACAAGCTGCCTATGATGCAGGAAAAACCATCAGACAAGTAGCCTTTCTTTCCCAATCAAAAGACCACCCTATAATGTGGAACATTGAAGAGACAAACTATCTGAAAGGTTTCGTGCTGCAAGTGCTGTAACTACACTTATACAACTTAATAAATTGCTAATGGTATACAGTAAATTTAAGTAGGATAGTTTTGACGATCTTCGCTCTGCTTAAGCGGTAAAATTTCTATATTTGCCCTCTTAATTTTTTTAAACCCCTCATAATCATGCGTGGAAAAGGTCTGATCACGTTTTTCTCGATAGCGTTGATCCTGATTTGTATTTATCAGCTATCCTTCAATTTCGTTACCAGTAAGATAGAAAAACGTGCAGCGGAATATGCGGAAGCCTCTGTGCTTGTCGGTAAGCAGCTTGAGAATATTGTACCTACGGATGCGCAGAATAGTGCAGAGATAAAAGACAGCATTTTACTCGAAATCCGGGAAAGACGACAAGCCTATCTCGATTCAATCTCAAATCAAACAGTTTTCAACCTCGGCATTGCCAAATATACTTATCAGGATTGTAAAGATCAGCAACTCAACCTTGGCCTTGATCTGCAGGGGGGAATGAATGTGGTGCTTCAGGTATCTATTGAAGATCTTATAAAAGCTCTGGCAGACAACAGCAGCGATCCTACCTTTTTAAAGGCATTGGCACTTGCTAAGGACAAGCAAAAGGCCAATCCGCAGGCTGATCTGGTAACGATGTT
>JACCZV010000078.1 GCA_013695775.1 Chitinophagales bacterium
GCCTGTAGCAGTATTGAAGAAGAGAATTGGGAACTGTCCTCCGGATCTGAAAAAGTCATCCCATTAATTCCAAAGGAAGAATCGATTGATCCATCCTGGTTGAATTGTGCTAACACTATCTTCGTTATAACCCCATTATAACAAGTTCCTCCGGTAATGATCTTTCCGCTGGGTAAAAGCACCACTGGTTTAGAATCATAATAATTAGACTCATAATAAAACGAATCAGGTAATAACGCTTTAACAGTTCCATTACTTCCAAAAGTGGTGTCAATGAAACCATCTTTAAAAACTCTTGCTAAAGCTATTACTTTATCAGTATAAGTACCGCTTGTTGCTGCGATAATTATTTTACCATCAGGTTGAATAAGAATTGAAGTTGCCTGATCATTGTCAAACGAATCTATCGTTATCAGCGCTACACCATTGTCAGCAAATGTAGAATCAATTGATCCATCCTGTAGGTAACGGATCAAAAAGCAATCTGACCCTCCCACATTGTATGCATTGGCATAATAACCAGCCGCTAAAATCTTTTGGTCAGGTTGTATTACGGAAGCCTTTACATACGCATCGTGGTATTCTCCGTTTATAAATGTGCGAATGATACCAGAATCACCAAACGAGTTATCAAGTGAACCGTCAGTGTTTAAGCGAAGAATTGCAATGTGCCAAAAGTAACTAAAGGACCCATCGAATTGTTTTATACCTCCACTTACAACGAGTTTTCCATCTGCCTGAATTGCTACTTTCGCCACTTGTTCCCCAAGATACCCTCCACCCATGTCTTGAATTACTATTCCATCATTACCAAACGCCATATCAATGCTTCCGTTAGAATGATAGCGGGCTACTAAAAAGTCCTGTTCTAAATTGGTTTTAATGATTCCCGCAATTACAATTTTGTCATCAGGTTGTATAGCAATAGCGTATGCGCTTGCATCATCACCAAAATCGGAAACAACAATTCCATTATTTCCAAATGTGCTATCAAGACTTCCTGCCTGAGAGTAAGCGAATGATGAAATAAATATTTCAAGGATTGAACAAAGTAAAAATCTGAAATTCATGAGTGAACAATATTTTGAGAGAAAGTAAGCTGAATTATGTACGAACTTCTGTTTTTAATAGTAGAAGATCAATAATGGGCTTAACGCCGTACAGAAAAGACTTATTGCCTGAGTTTCGTTCCACTTACTTTATATTGGAGCTCTACGGGTCTTCAAATACCGGTGGTGCTGGTCCACCCTCTGATATAGTGGGAGAATCCTCCAGACGAATATAACATATCATAGATAATGTGAACTTTGGAAAACAAGAACGACAGATAAGATAGAATTCTTTAACCAGTGACCAGTTTTTTCAACAGAGATAGCCTTCAATGTCCAATATGGTAAGAGGCCGGGTCAAGCCAGTATGACTGGGGAAAGAGAGGCTTCATGATAATAAGGAGCAAAAAAAATCAACCTTACCCGAAATGAGGTAAGGTTGATTCACTAATATCAATTACTGCTTTATTCTTAATGCATAAACTGGCGCGAGTATAATGCATCATTCACCATCACATTCACCATGTACATGCCTGAGTGAGTGTTCTTATCAAGATGGATAACAGTGCGTAGCGTCCCGTTCGTTAGCATTGACCTCTCAGTATAAATTACCTGTCCGATCATATTTATTATCTGTATCAGCGCCTCGCCCTCAGCCTGTTCCTGCAGCTTCATATCTATTGTAAGATATTCTCCGGCAGGGTTGGGATAAAGATTTAATATCTCATCATCAACTCCATTTACACTAAAATCTTCTTTGCATGAGCTTGTCACCTGTGTTACCGCTGAAGTAGTGCTGCAGCCATTGCTGTTGGTTACTATTACCTTATAGCTGCCCGTCATGGTTGCTGTGTAGCTCATTTTAGTAGCTCCTGATATGTTGTTAGAGCCTTTCTTCCACTTATAGGTATAGCCACTGCCGGAGTTGGCCTTCAATACCACTGATCCTGCCTGGCAAATATTTAAATTGCCCTGGGTTGTAATTGTTGCAGTGGGCGAACTGGCAACAGTGACTGTTGTAACGGGAGATGTAGATGTGCAACCGGCCTCCTTGGTCTCTTTAACTTTATAGCTTCCTGCAGTTGTTGCATTATAGATCTTGTTGGTAGCACCGGCAATATTGACGGAGTTCTTTATCCATTGGTATTTAATGCCTGATCCGGTGTTGGCTGTCAGGGTTACCGATGATCCTGAACAAAGCGATGCGGTGCCTGTGGGATTTATTGTAGCATTGAGTGAACAGCCTGTACCACCTGAAGTGGTGACATTTACTACCGTTATATCCTTAAATATAGTCACATTCGGAATGGTGATTAAACCACCCTGATAGGTGAAAGAACCATTGTCAATTACCTGGTTGTTGTGTGAAGCAGTCCAGGTTATTGTGGCTCCTACAGCAGGATTAAATTTCTGCAGCCTGCGCAATGTTATATCAGCAATGCCGCTGTTGGGATAGACTACCTTGTCTCCGTTGGCTTTCAATAAATCACGGACAAATACCTTAGCCTCCCAGCTTTGAGCATCTTCT
>JACCZV010000089.1 GCA_013695775.1 Chitinophagales bacterium
GTTGATGGTGATGTAACCGGCAATCACGGGCCGGCTGACTTCTGGCTGGTAAAAGCAAATGCATCAGGTGATATTCAATGGCAGAAGTGCCTCGGCGGTTCGCTCGAAGATTATGGATGGGATGTGAAGCAAACTGCAGACGGAGGTTATGTCTTAACCGGTTTTTCTGATTCTGATGACGGTGATGTTTCAGGCAATCACGGCAACTACGATTATTGGGTAGTAAAGACGGATGCTTCGGGAAATATTCAATGGCAAAAAACATTGGGTGGATCCGCATACGATGCCCCCTATGCCATTGAGCAAACAAGGGATCATGGCTATGTGATTGCCGGTACAGTGAAGTCAAACGATGGTGATGTGACCGGCGGTTTTGGTATTAAAGACGCCTGGATTGTGAAGCTTGATTCAACAGGTAACATTCAATGGGAGAAAGTGATGGGCGGTTCGGGGGTAGACGATGCATTTGCTATAAAGCAAACATCAGATGGTGGTTATATTGTAGCCGGAAATTCGTCATCAATGAATGGAGATGTGAGCGGTGGACATGGAAGCGACGATTATTGGGTAGTAAAGATGAATGCAGCCGGTAGCATCCAATGGCAGCATTGCTATGGAGGAACCGCTTCCGAGGTTTCACGTTATGTAGAGCAAACAAAAGATGGAGGTTACGTAGTTATTGGATTTTCGTTATCGAATGATGGTGATGTTACAGGCAATCACGGATTGAATGATATCTGGGTCATCAAAATCGATGAATCGGGAATATTGCAATGGCAAAAATGTTTCGGAGGATCTGCAGATGATTACGGAAGAAAAATTGAACAGACCGGTGATGGAGGATATTTGATTGTTGGCCCCTCAGGTTCCTCAGATGGTGATGTAACCGGTAATCACGGAAAATTGGATTATTGGATTGCAAAACTTGATATATCTCAGAATATCGAGTGGCAGAAAAGTTTGGGAGGCACTCTGAAGGACTATGTTTATACTTTTCAGACTGATGATGCCGGAAATTATTTCCTTGGTGGCTATACCGAATCGAATGATGGTGATGTAACCGGCAACCACGGAAACCAGGATGTTTGGATTGTAAAGCTTTCTTCTCCTGAAACCTGTAGCACACCCACTAATCTTTCCACCACGAAGATCACTTCCACCTCAGCTCTGCTGAAATGGCAAATTGTTGGTGCTCCCACTGGTTTCACCATTAGATATAAGCTCACTTCATCTTCCAACTGGCTTTACAAAAACATCAGTAATGGAACAAAGAATTCCTTCAGATTAAACGGTCTTATTTCATCAAGTCAATACGAATGGAGCATCAGTGCAAATTGCGGAACGCAGTCTTCAGCGTATTCTGAATCTAAATTATTTACAACTCTTTCCCTGAAAGGAGAAAAAAATACAACGACCGATCAGGCAAGTCTGCATGTGTATCCGAACCCGTCGAATGGAATTTTCACGCTTGAAATGAGTGGCGTCATTAATGATAAAGTATTTATTGAGGTTATTGATTTATTGGGAAAAATTGTGGTTGAAGAAATTGTTTCAACAAATGATAAGATGATCCTTTATAAGATGAACCTGAAAGATTTGAAAAGCGGACCCTATATTATCCGGGTTATTAATAATGGAGATGTGTATACACGATCGATAAGGATTGTGGAATGAAAAATACACAGGAAGAGTATTAGATTGACTTAGATTGCATATCAACAAATAGCTACCTTAGAAGCCTGTACCATCTGAATTTTCTTCCTGTTGCATTATATTAGGAAACAATAATAAGGCAGGCATTCCTTTAGAAGGTGAATTCATCACGCACATGCTTTTGGTGCTCTGCAAAACACCTGTACAGCCGCAGGAGAACTATTACCCGTTACTGACCTTATGAGGAGCAGCGAACGAGTGCCCTTAAATTCTCTAAATATCTCATAGAATGCTTTTTTGGTGGCAAGAACGTAAAGAGCGTAAATTTGAGTGCACGCGAAATGCAATGCTGCACTCCAGATGTTGGCTTTGTTAGACGTGCAATTGAAGTTGAGATGTTAAATACCCAAATAGTGACTCAGATCTTTAAATGAAATAGATTATGAAAAACCTTGCCACCACATTATTAATTTGCTTGTTAACAATTGCTCATTCGTATTCGCAGACTGATTGTTGCCCTTACATAAATAGCATCACCATTATTCCCGCAAATCCAACTATCACTGACACGATAAGAATTGTTACCAGCACCACAACACCAAATTTGGGCAGTGAAGTTTCATACAGTTTCAACCAACAAGCTGATACTTTTAATTTAATTGGCCGCTTTTATAATGGATTACTTACCCAAATTAAAACCTACCTTGACACAACGAATATCGGAATTCTATCAGCAGGAACTTACCATGTATACTATACAGGTAAAATATCAGATTCCATAACCTCCCTTTCAAGTGGCAACCGCCAGCGGGATTTCAGAAGTGGATTTTAACGAAAAAATCCATTATCCAAACCCTGCTTCTGATTTGCTGACGATTGCAATCGACGGCATGAAGTCCATTTACATTTTAAATCTAAAGGGAGAAATTTTCAAGAAAATACAAACAGGACAACAACAATTTCTCTCTCCGAATTACCAGCAGGGAATTATTTAATAAAGGTTTTTAGTGAATACAATGAATTCATTTCATCAGCCCTTATCATTAGGCGGAATTAAATTTTGTTTTATAATTCACCTGAACTGGCAAGACGATGATGGAGAATAGTAACTCATTGAATCATACAACTCCTATCCTCAAGTAGAACCTAATCGGGCAAGGATTAGTCTCAAAGTTTTTTACAATAGGAACCTGATGAGGGAAAAGTTTAGTCTTTAATTCCTGGCACTTTCCTTTCTTAAAATTTTTGCATCCAGAATAAAAGTTCCAAAAGGTAATAAGGAAGCGATGAATGCAATAGCGGCTTTTTTCAAACTCCAGCTAAAATTTATTGTAACCAGAAGAAGCAAAATGCAGAAGAGGATGAATAAAAGGCCGTGAATCCAGCCAGTGTATAATACAGCTTCAGGTAATTGGGCAAAATACTTTAAAGGCATTGCAATAAAAAGTAAAACCAGAAACGAAATTCCTTCTGCAATAGCAATAAAGCGGAAATATTTTAAAGATTTATGAGATTTCATTTTACTTAAGGATGGTTTATCCCTATAGAATTAGCTTCACCCATGAAGCTTTTCTGGTTGTTCATGACTTGATCTGCCTAATGGTATTATCAATTCATGCTGCCTGCTGCCATCTTCAGGGCTGGATTCAAATAGAATCAAAGTTTTGTGGCTGGATTCGTCATTATCT